>JACPQP010000064.1 GCA_016190465.1 Chloroflexota bacterium | reverse complement strand
CCCCTCAACCCCAACCCCTATCTGCCGACCTTCGCCACAGCCAGCTCGGGTTGGACTATCTGCTGCCTCAGGCGCTGCGCGCCGTCGTGGCCACGGTGTTCGCCGCCGCGCTGCTCCTCTTTGTCTACCTGGGTCTATCCGATTGGGGGGACCCGCGCCTCTGGCGCGTCATCCTGCTTCTGCTCGCCACGGCGGCGGCCGCGGGGATCGCCTCTCGCCGGGGCACCAGACTGTCGTCAGCGCTCGTGGTGGGTGGCCTGCTCTATACGCTCGCCGACGCGCTCCACCTGTTCCCAGGTAGCCTGCTGGCGGTGCTCTCCTGCCTGATCGTACTGATCGCCGGAGTTCTGCGGGGCTGGCGCTGGGGATTCCTGGTCGCCCTCATCGCCACGGCGATCGTGGTGAGGAACGTCCCGGCGGCCGCCGGGACGCTGTCCACCCAGATAACCGTCCTGGCGCTCATCCTGTTGTGGACCAGCTTGCTGCTCTCCTGGCTGATCTCACGCCCTTCCTCAGTGGCGCTCGACTGGGCCTGGAACAGCTACGAGCAGGCCCTGCGCAAGACCGAGGAGGCGCGGACCCGCCAGGGTGAGCTGGCCCAGCTCTCCAAGAGCCTGAACGAGGCCTACAACCGGTTGGAGCAGATGAACCAGGAGCTGGAGCGGGCCCGCCGGGCCGCGGAGGAGGCTCGCCGGCTCAAGGCCGAGTTCGCCGCGAACATCAGCCACGAGCTGCGCACGCCGCTCAACCTGATCATCGGCTTCAGCGAGATGATGGTGATGGCTCCCCACACTTACGAGGGCGAGGTGCTGCCACCCAGCCACCGGGGCGACGTGGAGGCGATCTACCGCAACGCCCAGCACCTTTCAAGCCTGATCGACGACGTCCTCGACCTCAGTCAGATCGAGGCCGGCCGGATGGGCCTGAACAAAGAGCGGGTGGCACTGGAGGAGGTGATCAGGGAGGCGGTCTCGACGGTGTGGGGCATGTTCGAGAAGCGAGGCCTCTACCTCCAGGTTGACGCGCCGGCGGGCCTGCCGACGCCCTACGTCGACCGGACGCGGGTGCGGCAGATCGTCATCAACCTGCTCGGCAATGCCGCCCGCTTCACCGAGCGCGGCGGCGTGCGGGTAGCGGCGCGCCAGCGCGAGCGCGAGCTGCTGATCAGCGTCGCGGATACCGGCATCGGCATTCGCCCGGAAGACCTGCCGAATCTCTTCGAGGAGTTCTACCAGGTCGAGAGCTCCATCCGGCGCCGCTACGGCGGGAGCGGCCTGGGGCTGACCGTCAGCAAGAAGTTCACCGAGCTGCATGGGGGATCGATGTGGGCCGAGTCGCAACCGGGGGCGGGCAGCACGTTTTTCTTCACGCTGCCGCTGTCGGACAACGTGGCCGTGGCGACGCTCCGTGCCGACTGGGAGACCTGGGCGCAAGTCGAGCCTTCCGCCGATCAGCCGTCGCTCGTGGTGGTGGATGGCGACCCCGGTGTGCAGCGCATCTTCCAGCGTTACCTGGATGGCTATCGAGTAGTGGTGGCGTCGGACCTGGGCGAGGCGACGGCGGCCGTAGAGTCCGCGCGAGCGCAAGCCATCATCGCGGTGTCACCAGAGTCCGAGAATGGAGAGGGCGAACACGTTGCGACCTACCTGCGGGGGTTGCCGCCGCGAGTTCCGCTGGCGCTCTGTACCCTTCAGACCGGCCTGGCCCCGTATCAGCGGCTGGGTGTCGCCGAGTGTCTGCTGAAGCCGATCTCGCGCGACCGGCTGCTGCAGTCACTGACGCGTCTGAACCGGCGGCTCCAGAATATCCTGGTGGTCGACGACGACCCCGAGATGGTGCGCCTGATCGCGCTGATGATACGCTCGGCGCGCCGGCGCTGCCGGGTCGGGCGGGCCTACTCTGGTGCGGAGGCGCTGTTGGCGATGCGCACGCGCCGCCCGGACGTCGTCGTGCTGGACCTGTTGATGCCGGAGATGGATGGCGATGCCGTGCTGGAGCGCATGCGAGCCGACGAAAGCCTGCGCGACATACCGGTAGTTGTCATCACCGCGCACGGAGGCCCCAGCGACGCGGTGACCGCGCGATCGCTGACCATCACCCGCGAAGACGGGCTGAGCGTGGGAGAGTTGATGCGCTGCCTGAAGACGAGCCTGGACTCCCTGTTGGCGCCAGACAGCGGTCCAGCGCCGCCAGCAGCCTCTGCTGAGTGAGCGGCTTGGCCAGAAAATCGGCGGCGCCCAGCGACAGCGCGAGATCCGACTCTTTGAGAACAGAACAGACGATCACCGGGATATCCTGAGTCTCCTCGTTGTTCTTGAGCTTCTGGAGGAGATCCCAGCCGTCCTGCGAGGGCATCATCACGTCGAGGGTGATTGCCTGGGGGTGGCACTCGAGCGCCCTGGACAGCGCTTCGCTGGGCTCGGTAACCTCCACGACTCGGAAGTGGCTGCCCCCCAAGTAGCGCCGGATGAGACGCACGACGTCGGGGTTGTCGTCGACGACCAGGACGGTGATGTGCTGGGCGAGGGGCAGCCGGATGTGCACGGACAGGCGATCGGGGCCGTCGGCCTGCACCTTCAGGATCGCCCCCTGCGCCTCCAGCAGGCGCTGGCTCACGTCCAGGTTGCCGTTCGACCCACGAACAGCCCATCGGGACTGTTCGTGCCCCTGGGGCCGGACCTCACTCTCTGCCCCCCTCTCCGTTAACGGATCTGGCTCAGGAACGGCGGCTAGGGGGTGTGGTCCGGCCCTCTCCGACGCGGAGAGGGGGGGCAAGCCCACCGCCTGTCCCCGATGAGCGTCGACCTGCAACTCCAGCGCATCGGGCCCGGCGAGGCACGCGGACACCTCGATCTCTCCGCCCGGGACGCTGGCGATGGCCAGTGTCAATACACTTACGAGCGCCTGCCGGAGAGCGCCCGCGTTCACGTCGACCGTTGGGAGGGGAGACGGGGCCGCGGCTCGCAGCAGTAGCCCCTTGCTCGCCGCCAGCCGGGCGGTGGTCGCGACCGCCCCGGCGACGACGTCGCCGACGTCGGTGGGGCCGCGGGGCCACGCCGCGCTCATCCGGGCCACCTCGGCTTCCAGCGATGAACCATTCACACCAGAGGCGCCCGCTCCCTGGCCGGCGTGAGCATCCCGAGGCGCCCCCTTGCCCCTGGCCGCCGTTCCTGAGACGGGCCCACCAGGGGAGAGGGGCGAGCTGGCCGATCCAACCTCGTCGCCGTCCCTCCTCCCCGTTGATGGACCCGGCTCGGGAACGGCGGCCAGAGCCTGCCCTGAGCGCAGCGAAGGGAGCACGAACACTCCCGATGGACTGTTCGTGGATAGTCCCGCGTGCAGGAGCCGGGTGTGTCGCTCCCACAGGAGCGACACCAGCGCTTCGAGCGCCTCCTGATGGTCACGTCGAACCTGCCGCGCGCACACGCCCAGCTCCTGGGCGATCCGCGGCATACTCAAGCCCTGGAGATAGCGGAGCAGAAGGCAGCGGTATTTCCGCCAGGGCGGAGAAGATCGCGGCACACTCTCGCCTGGCTTCAGATCCTCGATCGCCTCCAGCAGGACACGATGCAGCGTGCGCCCGCAGGACTCCCTGCCCGGTTCCACGCCCAGGAGCTGGGCCAGGGGATGAACTTGCAGATGCGCGTGGTCGTAGAGGTGGACGATCGCGTCCTGCACGTGGGCGGCGAACGCGGGTGAGACCGGTCTACCAGTGTCGCCAGACATGGTGCACGCCTCCGTCCGCATTATAGATAAGCGGACCAGCCTGCGCAAGCGTGGCGGCCAAGACGGCCGCGCTCCGATGGATGCGCCAGAGGGTGGTGGTGTTGGCCGGGGAGCGCCGCCCTAACCTCCGGTCCCCTCTCTCACTGGGAGAGGGGCGGCCCTCACCCCCTCGCCCCTCTCCCTGGGGGAGAGGGGCGAGGGGTGAGGGCCGCCCGTCCCAAGAGTCTTGTCCGCCTGCTGTCCACCTGCTGTCCACAATCCTAGTGACTTCTGCCGCTGTCCCACCTACAATGAGTCCATCACCGGCGGCAAGCATCAATCGTCTCTGGTGGTGCCACCTGGCCCCACTCCTGTCCACAGGCCGGGGGTTCGGGGCGGGCGCACTGTGCCCGCCCCGAGCCCCCGGCTGCCCACCCTCCCCGGGAGACCCGGAACACTCAGGAGTGGAGGTGGCGCCGCCAGACGCCATTGGCGTGGATTCATCCGGTGCATTCAGGGACGCTCAGCAAAAGGAGGGCGACCAATGTCTTTGCACACGCGGCGCGATCTTGTCAGTCGGCGTCTCTTCCTCCGGTCGGCGGCAGCAGTGGCTGGGACGGCCGGAGTAGCGGTGGTTCTCCAGGCCTGCGGGCCGGCGGCGCAACCGACCGCCGCTCCTCCACCGCCAGCCCCTACGGCCACACCGGCCCCCGCGGCTCCCAAGCCCACGCAGAAGCCAGCGGCTGCGGCCCCGACGGCTGCACCGGCCGCCGCGGCGCCGACCGCCAAACCGGCCCCGGTCGCGGCACCGAAGACCGCCGGAAAGGGGCCGACCACCCTCGAGGTCTGGATCTGGGAGACGGTCGAGCACTGGGAGAAGGTGGTCAAGGCCTCCGGCATCGAAGAGGCGCTGCCCGAGGTGAAGCTGAAGTACGTTGCCCTTCCCGGCGCCCAGTTGCAGCAGAAGTTCACGGTGGGGCTCGCGGCGGGGATGCCGGCGGGCATGCCGGACATCTGTCGGACCAGCTTGAACTACTACCAGGAGATGGTGAACTCCGGTGGGCTTGCCGAGACGACGGAGCAGGTCAAGCCCGGGCAGAAGGACATCGTGCCCGCGAGCTATGAAGCCGTGCTGGTCAAAGGGAAGCTCTACGCCGTCCCGGACGACATGATCGCGACCCAGCTCGGGTATCGGATCGACCTGTTCGAGAAGGCGGGCCTCCCGACCGACCCGAGCGAGGTCAGCAAGCTGGTGCCGACCTGGGAGGACTTCGTCAAGGTGGCGGCTCCCGCGGCAAAGAAGCTGGGGGTCAACCTGATGAACTTCGGGCCCGATGCCGGGTTCTTTCTCGACCAGTCGACGCAGGTCAGCACGGGGTTCTTCGACAAGGACGGGAACCCGATCTTCGATTCGCCCGACCACGTCAAGGCGATGGAGAACGTCAAGCGCATCTGGGACACCGGGCTGATCAGCAGCCTGGCTGGGCCGCAGTTCTGGGG
>JACPQP010000010.1 GCA_016190465.1 Chloroflexota bacterium | reverse complement strand
GCTACCCGCTCACCGTTCCCTTGGTGCTGGGAACCGTGTCGCCCAGCCGGGAGTCCAGGCGGGTCGCGGCATCGAGCGCGCGGGCCAGCGCCTTGAACAGCGCCTCGGCCTGATGGTGGCCACTATGCCCGGCGAGGAGCCGGGCGTGCACGTTCATCCGGCCTTCGATGGCGAACGACTCGATGAAGTGGCGGACCATTCCCGCGTCGAGGTCGCCCAGCCGCGGCTCGCGGATCTCCGCCTCGACCACGGGGTAGCCGCGTCCGCCCACGTCCACGACGACGAGCGCCAGCGCCTCGTCCAGCGGTGCGTAGGCATGCGCGATTCGAACGATCCCCCGGCGCTCGCCCAGCGCCCGATCGAACGCCCGGCCCAACACGATGGCGACGTCTTCGGCCGTGTGGTGTGAGTCGACGTGGATGTCACCCCGAGCGCGCACGACGAGGTCGAACAGGCCATGGCGGGCCAGCGCCTCGAGCAGGTGGTCGAGAAAGCCGACGCCGGTGCCGATCTCGGCGCGGCCGGTCCCGTCGACGGTCACGTCGACGACGACCTCGGTCTCGCGGGTCTTCCGGTCGATGCTGGCGCGGCGCGGCTCAGTGCTCACAGCCATCCCTCTTGCCTGGCGATCTCGCCGATCGCCAGGAGCAGCCGGTCGTTGTGCTCTGGTCGACCAACCGAGAAGCGAATGGAGTTGCGGAGTCGATCGGTCCGATAGTAGCGCACCAGGATGCCCCGCGCTTCGAGGCGTTGGCGAAGCAAACTGGCGTCTCCCCGCGTCAACTGGCAGAGGATGAAGTTTGCCGCCGAGGGCACCGGGCGCAGGAAGAGAAGGTCCATCAAACGCGCCCCCAGCCGGTCGCGCTCGGCGCGGACGGCGGCGATGGTCTCGGCGAGGTGGGCGCGGTCGGCGAGCGACGCCCGGACCGCGACCTCGGCCGCCGCGTTGACGCTGTAGGGCGGCTTGATTCGGTAGATGGTTGACACGAGGTGGGGCGACATAATCCCATAGCCGGCGCGGAGGCCAGCCAGCCCGGCCCACTTGCTGAACGTGCGCAGCACCACCAGGTTCTCGTGTGAGCGGACCAGCGGCGCGACGGTCTGGCCGGCGAACTCGTGGTAGGCCTCGTCGACGACGACCAGCGCGCCGGCGGACAGCAGGCGGACGACATCCTCGACCGGCGTGACCGTTCCGGTGGGGTTGTTCGGCGAGGCGACGAAGATCACCCGCGTTCGCGCGTCCACGGCGGCCAGCACGGCGTCGACGTCGACCTGGAACGCATCCCCGCGCGGGATGTCGAGGGGGACGCCGCCCGCCGCGGCGATGGCCGTGTCGTAGTAGGCGAACGTGGGGGTGCAGATGATGGCCCGATCGCCCAGCGCCAGCGTCAGCCGGAGCAAGAGTTCGATCAGCTCGTCGGAGCCGTTGCCGAACGCGATCCAGGCCGGCGGAAAGCCGACATACTCGGCCAGCGCGGTCCGGGTCGCCCGCGCGAGCGGGTCAGGGTAGATGTGATACTGGTCGAACGACGCCAGCGCCGCCTGGACGCGCGGCGAGCAGCCGTAGGGGTTCTCGTTCTGGTCGAGCTTCAGTACGGTCGCGGGATCGAAGCCGTAGCGCGCGGCGATGGCCTCGACCGGCTCGGGAGCGGCGTACTCCACGAAAGCGCGGACCTCCGGCCGCAGCAGACGATCGACGATGCGCGTGGCACCCTCGGCGGTCGTCACGGCACTCCTCCCTCCTGGAGCCGCAGGCGGACGGCAGCGGCGTGGCCGGTGAGCCCTTCGGCCTCGGCCAGCGTGGACGCGCTCGCCCCGATCGCTCGGAGCTGCTCAGCGGAGAGCGCAAACAGGCTGGTGATCTTCACGAAGTCGAGGACGCTGAGAGGCGACGAGAAGCGCGCCGTTCCACCGGTTGGCATAATGTGGCTCGGCCCGGCCGTGTAATCGCCAAGGGCTTCCAGCGATTGCTCCCCGATGAAGATGCCCCCCGCGTGCTGGATCTCCGCGGCGGCCGCCCAGCCGTCGGCGACCATCAGGCAGAGGTGCTCGGGAGCGTACTCGTTGGCGAGCCCGAGCGCCGTCTTCAGGTCGGGGACGATCACTGCGCCGCCGTTCCGCGCCAGCGACTCGGCGGCGATCCCTCGCCGGTCGAGGCCCGCGAGCTGGCGCTCGATTGCATCCGCGACCTCGGCGGCCAGCCGCGCCGAGGTGGTGATGAGGATGGCGCTCGCCAGCGTGTCGTGCTCGGCCTGGGCGAGCAGGTCAGCCGCCACCGCCGGGGCGCGGGCCGTGTCGTCCGCGACGATCATCGTCTCGGTCGGGCCGGCGAGTTGATCGATGCCAACGTCGCCGAAGACCTGTTTCTTGGCCAGGGTGGCAAAGATGTTGCCGGGCCCAACGATCTTGTCGACGCGGGGCACGCTCTCGGTGCCGTAGGCGAGCGCGGCGATGGCCTGGGCCCCGCCAACCCGGAAGACCCGGTCGACACCGGCGACGGCAGCGGCGGCGAGGGTGATCGGGGCGATGT
>JACPQP010000060.1 GCA_016190465.1 Chloroflexota bacterium | reverse complement strand
GGGTTTGGGGTGTCCCCAAAACCATCAAAAACTTCCTGATACCTACCGTGTCCCGGGAAGGTCCAGGTAGGGCGGAGCCCGTCCTGGCGGGGTTTGGGGTGTCCCCAAAACCATCATAAGCTTCCTGATACCTACCATGTCCTGGGAAGGTCCAGGAAGGGCGGAGCCCGTCCTGGCGGGGTTTGGGGTGTCCCCAAAACCATCAAAAACTTCCTGATACCTACTTCATTCAGCTTGGCGGTGGATTGAGCTGGAAGAACCCGGTGCTCTCCATTCGGTAAGGCACCCATCTCGTGTCTTGTCGGTAGTCAGTCGTATTCTATACGCAATCGACCGACGCGTCGATACCTCGACGGGACGAGTTCGTCGAGTTCCTGGCGATCGTGCTCGGTGCGGCCGAGCAAACGTGGGGGTTACGGACCTCGCGCTAATTCGGCAATGTCACATAGTAGGTCTCGGAAAGTTCACCTGCGTCCCGGGAAGGTCCAGGAAGGGCCGCAGCCCGTCCTGGCGGGGTTTGGGGTGTCCCCAAAACCATCAAAAACTTTCTGATACCTACCTAGCGTCTACACGGTGTGTGTCGACATCAACCCCGCCGCCCTGACCAAGCTGGTCGACCGGGGCAGCTTCCAGACGATCGGGCTGGTGATGGACGTCGGCGGCTTCCTCCGTGAGCTCCTGGACGCGCTCCCAGTCCCGGCCGATCCCGCTTGACAGCCACGACGGGCGGATGGTAGGTTCACCCCAGACGCTCTACTCGACACGGCCGCAGCAGAGAATTCAGCAGTGGCACTGCAAACTGTCGCCCCCGAACCCTCCCCCCTCTCCGGGTCAGAGAGCCGACCCGGGGGTGAGGTCGGCACCCGTTCCTCCTCTCCGTCAGCGGAGAGGGGGGACGACCTCACCCCCTGCGCCGGCCGTTCCTTAGCCGGTCCGTTCACGGAGAGGGGGATGGGGAGTGAGGTCCGCCCTGCCTGGCGCCATACCGCTCGCCCGTATCACCGATTGCGTCGCCTCGATCGTCAGCACTCAGTCGTCCGCTGGGTCGCCCGGTATGGGGTCAGCTCGACGTTGATCTTCGGCTACCTGTCGCTGCTGGGTCTCCTCGTCGCCGGCATGGTGGGCGCCCTCACCCTCATCGCGGCCGCCGAGGTCCTGCGCGCCGTGCCCGCCCCGACCGACGAGATCCCCCGGTCGGCCTTTCAGAGTAGCAAGATCTACGCGCGGGATGGGTCCTCCCTGCTCTACGAGGTCATCGACCCGGCGGGGGGCAGTCGCACCGTCGTGCCGCTGCACGACATCCCGATGGACTTGCTGCTGGCGACCATCGCCACCGAGGACGCGGCGTTCTTCGACCACCCCGGGTTCGACGTCAAGAGCATCCTCCGGGCGGCCTACCAGAATGTCGTGGAGCGGCGGGTGGTCAGCGGCGCCAGCACGATCACTCAGCAACTGGCCCGGCACATGCTGATCAGCGCCCGGGAGCGCCAGCAGCTCAGCTACACGCGAAAGGTGGCCGAAGCGGTGCTGGCCTATCGCCTCACCCTGGCGCTCGACAAGGCGGAGATCCTGGAGCTGTACCTCAACGAGATCTACTACGGCGGGATGAGCTACGGCGTCGAGGCCGCGGCCGAGGGGTACTTTGGCAAGCCGGCCAACCAGCTCACCCTGGGCGAATCGGCGCTCCTGGCGGGACTGCCGCAGTCGCCCGCGCTCTACGACCCACGCAAGAACATCGCCGCCGCCCGCGCGCGCCAGAGCTACGTGCTCGACCGCATGGTCGCCCAGGGCTTCGTCGACGCGCGCGAGGCTGACCAGGCGCGCGCGCAGCCCGTGAAGATCGTCCCCCATCGCTTCGAGATGCACTCGCCTCACTTCGTGACGTTCACCTGGGAGCACCTGCGTGACCTCCTGGGCGACGAGAGCCTCGGCCGCGATGGGCTCGTGATCACGACGTCACTCGATCCCCACGCCCAGCGGCTGGCCGAGATGCTGCTACGCGAGGCACGGGCGGAGCTGCGCGAGGCCGGGGTCTCCAACGGCACGCTCGTCGCGTTGGACGTACCAACCGGTGAGATCATCGCCATAGCCGGCTCGCTCGACTACGACGACGAATCGATCTCCGGCCAGATCAACCAGGCAACCGTGGTCCGACAGCCGGCCGGTCTGCTCACGCCGATCCTCCTGGCGGCGGCCTTTGCGCAGGGGCGGGCGCCCGCCTCGGTGGTCGCCGACGAGCCGGTCGAGGTGCCCGATGGGCAGTGGATCTGGGTGGCCCGGAACGCCGACGGCGCCTACCAGGGCTCGGTCTCGCTCCGAGCAGCCTACACCGAGGGTCGGTTCGCGCCATTTGCCGGCCTGTTCCGTGACTTCGGCGGCGATGAGTTCGCTGCCTTTGCCCGCAACGCCGGCCTCCGCCGGCTGCGCCGACAGTTCGCCTACGACCCCCGGCTACTGCTTCGGGAGGGAGAGACCCCGCCGCTGGACGTCGCCGCCGGCTATGCTACCCTGGCTCGCGGGGGCGTGTATCGCTCACCATCGCCGCTCCGCAACGTGCTCACCCCCGACGGGGAGTCGCTGGTCCTCGAGGCGCCCGGGAGATCAGGAGAGGAAGAGCCAGCGCCGGCGATGAGCGCGGCCTCTGCTTACCTGACGACCAATGTGCTGATGGATTCGGTGAGCCGTGGCGGCGTCGCCGGTCTCCGGCCGAGCCCGCGGTTCCGCCAGCCCATCGCCGCGGCCTGGACGGTGAGCGCGGACGACCGGGATGTCTGGATCGCCGGCTACACCCCCCAGATGGCCGTTGTCCTCTGGCTGGGCAACACCAATGGCGAGCGGACGCGGGGCGAACGAGCGCTCCGACCGGCCGCCCGTCTCTGGCTGCGCTTCGTCGAGGAGGCCCTGGCCGACGTGCCCCCGGCACGGTTCACTCGGCCGTCCGACGTTGTCGAGGCCGAGATCTGTGTCGACCCGGCCTGCACCCGCCGGGTGAGCGAGGTGTTCATCGCCGGCACAGATGCGGATTTCCCGCGCGCGGGGTACGCCCTCACCGCCACCCCCTCCCCCACGGGGGCCCACACCCCCGGCCCCGCACCCCC
>JACPQP010000584.1 GCA_016190465.1 Chloroflexota bacterium | reverse complement strand
CGGAGGCGATGTCCAAGGCCATCGAGAGCAATCTACCGACCAGCCCATTGTGCACGCTCGACGACCCAAAGGGCTCCGGGAAGCACGTTGAGGCTCTGTCCGCACCCGTTTGGGGCGCCCGGCGTGGCTCTGACACCCGCTTGCAGCCTGCTTGTACCTCCGCTTCAACGCTTAGCTTGATGCGTATGGAGGGGTCCGCCCTCACCCCCTGCCCCTCTCCCGCGGGGAGAGGGGAGAAGGTGCTGGCGCGGGCGCTCCTGGGCCGAAGGAGGGCAGCAAGCCGCTCCCCCTCTCCCTGTGGGAGAGGGGGTTTGGAGGTGAGGGCCAGCGTGCCGGAGATGGCGTAGGTCACCCGGCCGGTCGCGTCGCCGGTGGTGGTCCAGGAGATGGTGACCGAGCTGTCGGTCACATTGCCGATGCGCAGGTTGCCGACGGCGACAGGCGGCCGGGGCGTGGCGGTGGGGGTCCAGGTGGAGGTCTCCGTGCGAGTGGGCGTCACCGTCGGCGTCGCGGTGGTCGTGGGCGTGCTGGTGGCGGTACCCGTGCGCGTGGGCGTGCCGGTGGCGGTGGGTGAGGCGGTCGCCGTGGGCGTGCTCAGGTCGGTCAACGCCAGATCGTAGCCGTAGCCGGTGCAGCCCCCCTGCCCGTTGGCGGCGCTGACCACGATGAACACGGTCCGGCCGCTACCCACCACGAAGGTGAGCACCTCCCCCTGGCCGGATCCCCCGCCGTCGACGGTCGCCAGTTGGGTCGTCCCGTCCTGATCCCGGACGGTGATCCGGGTGTCCGCCATCGCCACCCGCAGCGTCCGGACCTCGTAGACGCGGCCCGCCGCCGCGGCGAAGCGGACCCAATCCTGGTCGGCGCCACCGTGCAGCGTGTGCGTCTGCGTCTCGCCGACGCCGATGCTGTTCGTCGTCGGCGCGCCGTCGTCGCCCGCCGCCTCGAAGGTGTCCGGGCAGGCCGTGGCGGTGGCGGTCGGCGTGACCGTGGGCGTTGAACTCGATCTTGTTGCGCGAGGTTCTCTTGTGCTACGAGCGAGCGGCCAGCGTCCGGGCCATATTGCTCAGGTTGGCAGTGATGATCCCCCAGCCGACCCACCGGCCAAAGCCGTTTTCGCCGTGATCGCGGCAACCGCCGAGGTAGCCACGCCGCTTCAGCACGCTGATGCGCCCCTCTCGCGCACCCGCTGGGCAGCCTGAACCGGTGCTTCGGCCAACGCCGCCTGGACCCTCTCGGCCTGCTTCAGGCTCGCCTCGGCCACCTGGAGCAGCCGCTGGTAGGTCGCTCGCCGTACCGCTTCCCCTTCCTGCCCGCGCTGGCGGTCCTCCTCCGTAATCTGACGCGCCAGCCGCTTCGCGCTGCGCGTGCGATTGCGAAAGACCTCGCCCACCGCCCCGACCTGCTCAGCCACGAACTCCTTCGCCCGGCCGATCAGCCGGCTCACGACCCGCACCCCGTCGCTCAAGAGGCGGTTGTCGCGCGGGTAGGCAATGTTCGTCTCGACCACCGTGCTGTCGGTGCGCAGCTTCCGTCCCCGTGTCACCCGCAGTTGCCGCGCGAGGATGACCACGTGCTCATTCAGTTGCTCCAGGGTCTCCGGCCCGATCAAAGCGGCCCACCGGATGAGCGTGGAATCGTCCGGGGCCGGCGCAGGGGAGAGCCGGCAGAACTGGCGCAGCACGATGCGATCGGAGACAAAGTGCTCCGTCTGCTCATAGCTCCAGTCATACAGGCGTCGCACGACGAGCATGCGCAGGATGACCTCCACCGGCGTCGAGTGGCGTCCCAGCCGCAGCGAATTCGGGTAGCGCCGGGCAAGGTCAGCCTTGACGCGCTGGAAGAGCACATCGTCATCAAGCAATCGGTCTAGCTTGGCGAGAACGTCGTCTATCTCCAAGCTCAGCCTGGGCACCAGCTCGAACAGGTTCATCGGATCGTAGCGATCGGTTCTCATGGACATGAGGACTCGGCTCCAGACTCTGTTGGTGAGCTGAGGGGGGGATGGTGGTAGACAGGTAGCCGGCAAGTAGGGAGCGGGCTTGCTCAGAGCAGGGGGCTCTGTGTTACCATACGGGCATGCGG
>JACPQP010000582.1 GCA_016190465.1 Chloroflexota bacterium | reverse complement strand
TCCCGGGCGTGAGCCTGGCCAACTTCCTGCGCTCGGCGGTCAAGGCCGTTCACGGTGATCGGGTGTCGGCAACCCAGTTCCGCCGGCTGGTGCGCGAGAAGATGGCGTTCCTGAAGATGGATGAGGCGTTCCTGAACCGCTACGTCAACGACGGCTTCTCCGGGGGTGAGAAGAAGCGCGCCGAGATCTTGCAGATGTCGGTGCTTCAGCCGGAGATCGCGGTGCTCGACGAGACGGACTCGGGGCTGGACATCGACGCGCTCCGCCAGGTCGCGGAGGGCGTCAACGCGCTGGCCGGGCCGGGCCTCGGCATCCTGATCATCACCCACTATCAGCGGATCCTCAACTACATCCAGCCCGACGTGGTCCACGTGATGATCGATGGCCGCATCGCCCGTTCGGGCGGGCGTGACCTCGTCGCCGAGCTCGAGGCGAATGGCTACGATTGGCTGACCCGGGCGGTGGGAACCGCGGATGAACGGAGATGAACATGGCGGTCGATCAACTCGACGTCGGCCTTGACCAGCAGCAGTACCTGGAGAAGTACGGCTTCCGCGACGACGCGGATTACGCCTTCAAGTCGCGCCGGGGCGTGGACCGGGAGATCGTCGCTCAGATCTCCGAGATGAAGGGCGAGCCCGGCTGGATGCGCGACTTCCGGCTGAAGTCGCTCGAGCACTTCCTCCAGCGCCCGATGCCGACCTGGGGCGGCGACCTCTCCGGTATCGACTTCGACAACATCCATTACTTCGTGCGGTCGTCCGAGAAGCAGGGGAGGAACTGGGACGAGGTTCCCGAGTACATCAAGAAGACCTTCGACCGCCTGGGCATCCCCGAGGCCGAGCGAAAGTTCCTGGCGGGGGTCTCGGCGCAGTATGAGTCCGAGGTCGTCTACCATAGCATCCGGGACGACCTTCGGAAGCAGGGTGTGATCTTCGTCGACACCGACACCGCGGTGCGCGAGCATCCCGACCTGGTGCGGGAGTACCTGGGCACGATCATCCCGCGCACCGACAACAAGTTCGCCGCCCTCAACAGCGCCGTCTGGTCGGGCGGGAGCTTCATCTGGGTGCCCGCGGGCGTCAAGGTCGCGATCCCGCTGCAAGCCTACTTCCGGATCAACATCGAGAACATGGGCCAGTTCGAGCGGACGCTCATCATCGCCGAGGAGGGGGCGTACGTCCATTATGTAGAGGGTTGTACAGCTCCGGTCTACACCACCGACAGCCTGCACAGCGCAGTGGTGGAGATTATCGTCAAGAAGGGCGCCCGGGTCCGCTACACGACGATCCAGAACTGGTCGACCAACGTCTACAACCTGGTGACCAAGCGTGCGGTTGCCTATCAAGACGCGGTGATGGAGTGGGTCGACTGCAACCTGGGGTCGAAGCTGACGATGAAGTATCCGGCCGTGCACCTGCTCGAGCCGGGCGCGCGCGGGGAGGTGCTGTCGATCGCTTTCGCCGGCCCCGGCCAGCACCAGGACGCCGGCGCGAAGATGGTCCACGCCGCCCCTCACACCTCGTCGGCGATCACGTCGAAGTCGATCAGCAAGGGTGGCGGGCGCGCCAGCTACCGGGGTCTGCTGCGGGTCCATCCCGGCTGCGAGGGTGTGAAGTCGAACGTGCAGTGCGACGCCCTGCTCCTCGACGAGCGCTCGCGGACGGACACCTATCCGTACATCGAGATCGAAGAGGACAACGTGAGCATCGCCCACGAGGCCACCGTCTCGAAGGTGAGCGAGGAGCAGCTCTTCTATCTGACCAGCCGGGGGATCAGCGAGGCCGACGCGACGCTGATGATCGTCAACGGCTTCATCGAGCCCATCGTCAAGGAGCTGCCGATGGAGTATGCCGTCGAGATGAACCGGCTGATCCAGCTCGAGATGGAGGGATCGGTCGGTTGACACACCAGGTTTCCCTGACGATGCCGGCCCCGAGCGCCGGACTGACCGGCGAGGCCGTCGAGCAGGTCGGTCGGCTCATGGACGAGCCAACCTGGGCGGCGGAGGCCCGGCGGGCGGGCTGGGCCGCCTACGAGCGCATCCCGATGCCGACCACGGCCGTCGAAGAGTGGCGGCGCACCGACCTTCGCCCGTTGCGGCTGAGCGCGGTGATCCCCCACGCGGCCCCCGAATATACCGCGCGCACGCTCGCCGACCTCCCGGTGGGAATCCGCGACTGCTTCCCTCTCTCTCTGGGAGAAGGCGAGGGCTGCGCCGGACTGGTGGTGCACCACAACTCCGGCGCGGTCTACGCCCACCTGGATCCGGCGCTGGCGCAGAAGGGCGTGATCTTCACGGACCTCCCCACCGCGCTGCGCGCGTATCCCGACCTGGTGAGGAGGTATCTCTTCCAGTCGGTGGCGCCCGACGACGACAAGTTCGCCGCGCTCAACGCCGCGCGCTGGACGACCGGGACGTTCCTGTATGTCCCCAGGGGGGTCTGCGTCGACACGCCGTTCCTGGCCACCCACTGGGCCGACATCCCGCGGCTCGGCATCTTCAACCGGACGCTGGTCGTCGCGGAGGCCGGAAGCGAGGTGACGCTGATCGAGCAGCTCGGATCGCCGACCCCTGGTTCCGCCGAGGGCCAGGGGCTGCACGTCGGGGTTGCCGAGTCCGACGTGCAGGCTGGTGCGCGCCTGCGCCACTATCACTTTCAGGACTGGGGCGGTCACGTCTGGGGCATCACCACGCAGCGGACGCGGCTCCACCGCGACGCGACCGCCAACACGCTGCACGTCGCCTTCGGGGGGCGATTGACCCGGAACAACATCCAGAACCTGCTCGCCGAGCCCGGCGCGACTACCGAGATGCTCGGCATCCTGTTCGGAGACGGCCGACAGCACTTCGATCACCACACCTTGCAGGATCACCAGGCGCCCCACACGACCAGCGACCTCCTCTACAAGGGGGCGCTGAAGGGCCGGGCGCGCTCGGTGTTCGCCGGCCTGATCCGCGCCCAGCGGGACGCCCAGCGCACCGACGCGATCCAGACGAACCGGAACATCCTCCTCGGCGGCGAGGCGCGCGCCGACTCGATCCCGACGCTGGAGATCGAGGCGAACGACCTGCGCTGCACCCACGCGGCGACCGTCGCGCCGGTCGATCCCGAGCAGGTATTCTACCTTCAGGCGCGCGGTCTCGACGAGGACGAGGCGAAGCGGCTGATCGTGGACGGCTTCTTCGCGCCGATCCTCGACCGGGTTCCGCTGGCGGGCGTCCGGGAGCGGCTGGCCCGGACGATTGCCCGAAAAGCGATCAGTGATCGATGCCGTTTGTGAAGGTGGCGAGCGTCGCCGACGTGCTCCCGGGCGAGGGGCTGCGGGTCGAGATCGACGGCGAGTACTTCGCGCTGTTCAACGTCAACGGGCAGCTCCATGCGCTGGCGGATACGTGCAGCCACGACGAGGCCTCGCTCGCCGAGGGTGAGGTCGTCAGTCACGGGCCCGGTCTTCATGAGGCGGTGGTCGAGTGTCCACGGCACGGCGCTCGCTTCGACCTGAAGACCGGGCGCGCACTCTGCCTCCCGGCGGTCGCGCCGGTGCGCCGGTACGCGGTGAAGGTTGAAGGCAACAGCATCTTGCTCAACGTGTAGAGAGAGGGGCAACCTCACCCCCTGCACCCCCCTGGGAGAGGGGCGAGGGGGTGAGGTCCGGCCCCCAACGGGAGACCAACATGCATGGTGTAGACGCAACGGTAGCCAGGGACGCGCTCGACGTGCGCGCCTTGCGCGAGGACTTCCCGATCCTGCGGCGGGTGGTGGACGGCAAGCCACTGATCTACCTGGACAACGCGGCGACCTCGCAGAAACCGCGCGCGGTCATCGACGCGCTGGTGCGTTACTACGAGGAGTACAACGCGAATATCCACCGGGGCGTCCACACGCTGGGCCAGCAGGCGACCGACGCGTACGAGCAGGTGCGCGAGAAGGTCGCTCGGTTCATCCACGCCCCGGATCCCGCGGGGGTGGTCTTCACCCGCAACACCACCGAGGCGATCAACATCGTCGCCAGCGCCTGGGGGCGACGGTATATCCGCGAGGGGGACGAGATCCTCGTCAGCGAGATGGAGCACCACAGCAACCTGGTCCCCTGGCAGTTGCTCGCCCGCGACGTGGGTGCCCGCATTCGGGCCATCCCGGTGACCGCTGAGGGAACACTGGACCTGAGCAGCGTCGAGACGCTCCTCTCGCCGCGCACCAGGCTCGTGGCGGTCGTCCACGTCTCCAACGTCCTGGGCACCATCAACCCGGTCCGGCGCCTCGCCGACCTGGCCCACCGCCAGGGGGCGCTGATCCTCGTCGACGGGGCGCAGAGCGTGCCGCATCTGCCGGTCGACGTGCAAGAGGTGGGCTGCGACTTCATCGCTTTCTCGAGCCACAAGATGCTGGGCCCGACGGGGGTGGGCGTGTTGTACGCGTCCCCGTCCCTCCTCGAGCAGATGGATGTCTACCAGGGCGGCGGCAGCATGATCCGCCAGGTCACGCTGGACCACTCGACCTGGGCGCCGGTGCCGACCCGGTTCGAGGCGGGCACGCCGAGCATCGCCGACGCGATCGCCCTGGGGGCGGCCATCGACTACCTGGGCGGCCTGGGAATGGCCAACGTCCGCGCCCACGAGATCGATCTGACGCGGTATGCGCTGGGCGCGCTGGGGTCGATACCCGAGGTCCGTCTCTATGGCCCCGCCGACCCCCTGGCGCGGGGCGGCGTCATCTCGTTCAACTTCGCCGACGTCCATCCCCACGACGTGGGCACGGTCCTCGACAGTGAGGGTATCGCCATTCGGGCCGGACACCACTGCTGCCAGCCACTCATGCGCCGATTGGGCGCGGCGGCGACTGTACGCGCCAGCTTTTACGTGTACAATACCCATAAAGAGGTGGACGCGCTGGTGCGTGCGCTCGCCAGAGTGAAGGAGCTGTTTGGTGTCGGCGTTAGATGCGCTTTACCGTGAGATCATCCTCGACCACTACAAGTCGCCCCGGAACCGCGGACGAATCGATGACCCGACGATCGCCACTCAAGGGAATAACCCGCTGTGTGGTGACGAGATCGAGGTCTCGCTGCTGATCGACCAGGGCCGCGTCGCCGATGTCCGCTTTCAGGGCGTGGGCTGCTCGATCAGCCAGGCATCCGCCTCGATGATGACCGACAGCGTGAAGGGAAAGTCGATCGCCGAGGTGCTCGGCTTGATTCAGGCATTCAAGGACATGATGAGCGCCGCTGCCGAACCGGACCCCGACACCCTGGGGGAGCTGGAGGCGCTGGCGGGGGTCCGACAGTACCCGGTTCGGGTCAAGTGCGCTTCGCTGGCCTGGACTACCCTGCTCGAAGCGCTCGATCTCCTCGCCAGGGCCCCCTCCAATGCCTGACCAGCCCGTTCGATCGACAATCGGCAACCGGCAATCGCGGATTGGCGATCGGCTCTAGAGCTCCGCCGGCGTCCGTTCCAGCTCCTCGACGATGCGACTCTCGATCCGCTCGACATAGGTGTGGAGCTCGCGATTGAGCTGTTGCCAACGGGAATCTTTTTCCAGTGATGCCAGATGACACTGCTCCTCGGCCAGCGCCTGGAAGCTGGGGTAGTGCAGCCACGTTTCTTCGATCGGTTCGCCGACCACGGTGAGATAGTGGCGCACATCGTCGAAACGCGCGGCGTGATCGCGCAGCCATTGATCGTACCGATGCTGGAAGGCGCGGAACTGCTCGGGTGCGGACACGGCCTCACGCAACAGCCGCTCGCGGACAACCAGATACATGCGCATCCTCCTCAGCCCATTCAGTGGCCAGTGTCCGAGAAAACTTCAAGGGCACGCAACGCTGCGTGCCCTTGAAGCAGGAGGAAAAGGATGTCAGGCACTCGTGGTTATTGCAATAAGCGTGCCACATCCTCCTACTCCCCATCCCGCCGGCTGGTGTCGGGTGCCAGGGCTCGGTTTGAGAAAGAATGAACGTCTTGCTCCGGCCGACTGACGTTGACCTGGCACTCCTCGGCGTCCTCGCGCTGTTCACGCTCCAGGGGGCGCGCCAGGGGCTCCGCCGTGGTCTGTTCGACCTGGTCACCCTCGCCCTCGGCCTGCTCGTCGCCTTCCGCCTCCAGGCGCCGGCCGCGGCGGTCGCGGCACCGCTCGCGGGTCTCGACTCGTCGGTCGTTCGGGTGATCGCTTTCCTCGCGCTGTTCATCCTGGCCCAGACCCTGATCGGGGCGCTATTTGGTATGCTCGCGACGGCGCTGAGCGGGCCGCTCGGTCTCCTGCTGCCGGTGAGGGCGTTCGACCGGTTCGGGGGCGCTGTGCTGGGGGCCGGGCGTGGCGTGATCCTTCTGGGGCTGACGCTGGGCCTGGTGCTCGAGGCCGTGCCCTCCTTGCCCCTTGATCCAGGCACGAAGAGGAGTCTTCAGGAGTCGCGGGTCGGCGAGGAGCTCGTCGGCGTGTCCTCACGGGCCGTGCCTCTGCTGGAACGGGTGTTTGGCTCCGTTTTTGGCCCCTTTACCGATCAGCGCCCGCGTCTGTTCCTTGAGACCGGGCCCGGACCGGCGAACAATCGGCAACGGCTCGACCTCCCGACCAGCGTGAGCGTGCAGCTCGACCCGTCCGCCGAAACCCACCTGCTGACCCTCCTGAACCTGGAGCGGGCGGCCGCGGGGTTGCCGCCGCTGGTGATGGATGACCGGTTGCGAGCGATCGCCCAGAGCCACTCGGAGGAGATGGTCCGGCTGGCCTACTTTGCCCACGAGTCGCCGTTGACCGGCGCCCTGGTCGATCGCTTACGTCGAGCAAGCATCCGGTACGCGGCCGCCGGCGAGAACCTGGCCTATGCGCCCACGGTGGACGCGGCCCACCGCGGACTGATGGACAGCCCCGAACACCGGCAAAACATCCTCTCGCCGGCCTTCCGGCGAATCGGCATCGGCGCGGTGAACGCCGTCCCGGGGGGACGGCTGTTCACCCAGATCTTCACCGACTAGGCCAAATCGTGCTACAATCGGGGCATCTGCGTAATTTGCGTATTTTACGCTCACCCCGAGGAAGTGACGATGGAACCAATTCAGCGCGTCGCCAGGACCGATCTGGCGCGGAAAACGCGCCAGGTGCTTCAGGCGGTGCAGCGCGGCCGGACGGTGGTGATCGAGAGCCACGGCCAGCCGGAAGCGGCGATCCTGGACATTGCCGACTATCGCATCCTGCGGGCGGTGATGCGCTACTATTCCCGCCCACCGAAGGTTGACGTGGAAGCGGGTCTGACCGATGAGCAGGTCGCGGCGATTCGTGATCCCCAGGAGCGGTACGATCTGGTGATCGCCTACTATCTTGGGGAGTCGATCAGCCTGTCGCGGGCGGCCGAGCTGCTCCAGGTGCCGTGGTTCGAGCTGCGCCTGCGCTTCCACCATCTCGACGTGCCCATGCACGTCGCGCCGGCTACTCTGGAGGAACTGCGGGCTGAGGTCAAGGCGCTGGAAGCATGGACGCGACAGACGCCGTCGTGAGCAGGCCCGTCCTGCTGGACAACACGGTGCTGAGCAACTTCGCGTTCATCGGTCGCCCGGCGCTGGTCATCCGGCGATGGCCCGACGCGGTGTGCACGACCGCGCAGGTGCTCGGCGAGTTTCTTGTTGGCGCGGCGCGTGGGATCGCCGCGGCTGACACCTGGAAGACGCTTCGGATCGTTCAGCTCACGGCAGCAGAGGCCGACTTTGCGGACCGCCTGCCGCCCGGTCTCGGTGATGGCGAACGGACGTGTATCGCAGTCGCCGTTCATCGTCGCGGCGTCTTTGCCAGCGATGACCTGGCCGCGCGTCGCGTGGCCCTGCGACTCGGCGTCACTATCGCCGGGACGGTCTCGATTCTTGTTGAATCGGTGCAACGGGGCGAGGTCGATCGTGGCGAGGCAAATGCAATTCTGGGGACGATGATCGCCGGTGGCTACCGGTCGCCGATCAACCGACTGGACCCGCTACTGGAGGAGCGTGGATGACCGATCAACTCCACCAGCGTCTCCTTGGGCACACTGACGATCAACTGCCCTGAGGAACCGCTGACCGCCGGCACCGCCTCGGTCTCCTGACGCATCGCCGGGACGAAGCAG
>JACPQP010000586.1 GCA_016190465.1 Chloroflexota bacterium | reverse complement strand
AGCTGAAGGAGATCCAGGAGAGCCTGGCGGAGCTGGAGTGAGGGGGGCGCTGGGACCGCTGGGGACGTCTGGACCGCGGGGAGTTTGGACCACGGGGACGTTTGGACCACGAAAGGCGCGAAAGGGCACGAAAGGCGCGAAAGAGGGGTGGCGGTTCGCCGGGAGCCGAGATGAAAGGGTTGGCGCGCGAAGCACGCAAGAAGGTGTTGGAGCGCGAAGGGCGATTGGACCGTGAGAAATATTGGGACCACGAGGGACGTCGGGACCACGAAGGACGTTTGGACTACGAAGGACGCGAAAGGGCCCGAAAGTGTCTTGGTCCCGGTGATGCTGAGAAGCGGCATGAGGGCAAGACCCCGATGGCGCAGGCGCGTCTCGGCGTGCCAGCGATCTCGCACCATCCGGATCAGGACAGAAAGGGCGCGAATGGCGCGAAAGGGGGATGGCGGTTGACCAGGTGTTTACAGATGAGTTGTTGACTGCCTGCCACGTGCCGAACTGTAACGCCGCCGTTCACGTAGGATTGGTGGTTGACCAGACAAAGCGTGCAACACGCGCTCCGTAGCTCTTTCGCGCCTTTCGCGTCCTTTCGCGTCTTTCGTGGTCCAAACGCTTTCGCGTCTTTCGCAGTCCAAACACTTTCGTCCCAGGAGATGTGACGATGTCTCATCCACGCTCGACCAGGGGGCACGACTTCGAGCCGCTGTCGTATGCGGTGGTGGGCGCCTGCATTGACGTCCAGCGCCAGTTGGGCGTTCATTGCATGGAAGTCGACTACCAGCGAGCTCTGGAGCGGGCGCTGGGGAAGCGTGGCCTGGAGTTTCAGCGCGAGGTCGAGGTCGCGATCACCTACGAGGGTGTGGTAGTCAGCAAGCGCCGGGTGGACTTCGTCATCGGGGACCCCGCCCACCGGTTGTTGTTGGAAACAAAAGCCCGAAGTGCGATCCTGGCGGAGGACGTCGAGCAATGTCTGCTCTACCTGCACCAGGGCGAGTATCAGGTGTGCCTGCTGGTCAACTTCGGGCAGAAGCCACTGGGTGTGCGGCGCCTTGTGCATACGCCGGGAGGTGAGCG
Source organism: Chloroflexota bacterium (assembly GCA_016190465.1). Lineage (GTDB taxonomy): Bacteria > Chloroflexota > UBA6077 > FW602-bin22 > JACPQP01 > JACPQP01. The sequence continues at coordinate 2,657 of JACPQP010000586.1, read as the reverse complement.
CCCGGTCATCTTCGCGCCAGACTGATCGTTCGGCTGTTTGTCGGGGTGTTCGTGCAGAAGTGAACATCTTGCAGAATCCATCGCTCGGCGCGCTGGCGCCTGGGTCCCAGCGCCTCCTGCTCGTCAATGCACCGGCGGTTGATGTCCGCCTGCCCTGGGCGCGCTGGCAGCAGCCGACGGGGCTGCTTCAGATCGGCTCGGCGCTGCGGGCGCGCGGCTGCGACGTGCGGCTGATCGATTGTCTCCAGATCCCTCCGAGCGGTCGCCTGGCTCGTGAGCGAGTGGGGCGACTGAGCGTCGAGGGGCGGTGCCTGGACCTCTGGCGGTTTGGCCTCTCGCCAGCACGAGCCGCCGCTCAGATGCGCTCCTGGCGGCGCGACGGGTGGCATCCCGAGCAGATCTTCGTCTCCTGTGCGGTGAGCACCTGGTGGCAGGGGGCGCGTGACCTGATCGCCCGGCTCAAGGACTCCGAGTTCGCCGGGATCCCGATCACCCTGGGCGGAGCGTTCCCGACGTTTTACCCGGAGCACGCCAGAACGTACACTGCCGCGGACATTGTCGTCGCCGGCGACGTCGCCGATGCGCTGGTGGCCCTCCCCGACCTGACGCTTTACCGACCGGGGCGGCTTCCTCGGTTTGCCGGAGTTCGGCTGTTTGCGCCCGGGGGACTATTGCCCGACATGCCCGCGCGTCGAGCGCGGTCCGCCGAGGAGGTCGCCGACCAGGTGGCTCAACTGGTCGGACTTGGGGTCACCACGCTGGCCTTCGTCGACGCCTGGCTCGGACCGGACGACCGCGAGGCGCTGGCGGCGGCGCTCGAGCACATCGCCAGCCGATCGTTCCCCAGGGTTCGCTTCGTCGCCACGGGCAACCTCTCGCCCCGGCTGATCGACGACGAGCTGGCCGTCCTGCTGCGCCGGGCCGGCTTCCGCCAGGTCTACCTGCACGACGACGTGCGGCATACGTCAGACGGCGTACAACACCTGACATCGCGAGAAGAGTACGCCCGGTGCGCCGATGCGTTGCACCAAGCCGGTTTTCAGCGGCGGACCGACGAGATCGGCGCTGGCGTGCTCGTGGGCATCCCCGGCGAGGACCTTTCCGCGATGACCGCACGGCTGGCCCGACTGGCCTCCGCCGTCGGATCGGTCAACCTGGTTCCCTACCAGTACACACCGGCGACTCCCGAGGGGCAGACCTATGCGCGCCTGCTGGCGCAGCGGAATGGCCACCTGGACCCGACGACGCTCAACGCTCACCTGTATCCGCTGGCCCGGCTCGCCGGCGCCAGCCTTGAGGACTACCTGGAGTTGGCCCGGCTCGCCGCGCTGCTCAACAGCAAGTACCACAGCCAGACCTTTGACTTTCTCGGCAATAGCCTCACCGCCCGTCTGGTGCGCGCCAGCCTGGGCGAGGGGCTGTGGAATCCCTTCCGCAGCACCGCGGAGGCTGCCCCCTCTCCCCTCGCTCCCCCCGTGCTACCGGCAGGTCGGAAAGACCCACCGTGATCATCAGGGATGTCCCATATGCTTGACGGCAGGAGCACGCCGGGCGCTGCTCATCAACCCGCCGCTCTACGACACGCAGTACTGGCCGCGCTGGAGCCAGCCCCACGGGCTGCTCAAGGTCGCGGCCTGGCTGCGCCGCCAGGGCTATGCCGATCTGCGTCTGCTGGACTGTCTGGCCACCGATGCGCGGCGCCGAGTCGCCTTCCGACGACGGGAAATCGTTCGGCGGGATGACATCAGCCGCCAGATGTGGCATTTCGGCTGGCCGCTGGAGAAGCTGCGCCACGAACTGAAGCGACACGCCCGTGGCGAGCTGTTCCATCCGGAAGAGATCTGGATCACCTCGATCATGACCTACTGGTGGGAGAGTACGCGCGACGTGATCCGTCTGGTCCACGAAGTGTTTGACCCGCCCCGGCCGCGCATCTACGTTGGTGGCATCTATCCCACCCTCGATCCTGAGCACGCCGAAACCCACCTGGCAGCAGAGAGCGACGACGTCGTCATCGTGCCAGGCGAGATCTGCGACGACGCCGGGAACTCGTGGACCGACCTGTCTCTCTACCGCGACGAGGTCTACCCTGTCCGCCCGGTCTACGCGATCATCACCGGCAGTCGAGGCTGTCCCTTCAACTGCGCCTACTGCGCCCAACTCAAGCTCAATTCTTCAACCGAGGGCGGCGACCGACGGGTGCGCCATCGCGACGCGCAAGACATTGCCGAGGAGATCGCCCAGAAGCATCGCGACCACGACATCCGGGAGATCGCGTTTTACGAAGATAACCTGCTCTTCAACCGAGAGGAGTTTCTGGCTCGCCTGGAGGCCATCGAGCGACTCGGGCTGAAGCTGGAGGTCTATGCCCCGGAGGGGATCGAGCCCCGCTTGATCGAGCGCGAGCTACTCACCCGGATGCGTCGGGCAGGCTTTCGGAAGATCCATCTGGCGCTGGAAACGATTGACGACAGCATCAGTCGGAGGTGGAACCGGCGCCAGGCCAGCATCGAGCAATTCGACGAAGCGGTCGCGGTTGCCCGGGAATGCGGCTTCCGGGTCGGGGCGCAAGAGCTCAACGCCTTCGTCATCTTCGGTCTGCCCGACGAAGACCTCCAGGCAGTGGTCAACACGGCCCTGTACGCCTCCCACCGCGT
>JACPQP010000585.1 GCA_016190465.1 Chloroflexota bacterium | reverse complement strand
GCGCCAGGCGCTTGATTGCTTCAACCTCTTCGACGGTCATCTGTCGTACTCGTAAGGCCAAGGGGGCACCTCCATACCTGGATGCCCCCGATTATACGCTGCACTTGTCGGATGCACCACTTAGAACAGCGCGATCCCCCCATCCACCGCGATGACCTGGCCGGTCACGTAGTCGGAGAGGTCGGTCACCAGGAACTCGACCACCCTGGCACAGTCCACCGGCCAGCCGAGCCGCCGCAGGGCGATCGTCGGCTCGAGGCGCGCCAGACTCTCGGGGCTGTTGCGCCCCTGGGCGATGGCCCGCGAGGAGTTGACGAAGCCCGGCGCGATGCAGTTGACGTTGCTGACGAGCATCATACCACGTCCCCGAGGAGTTGATCGACGAGTGTCTCCTGATACACCCAGACGCGGTGCCGGCGAAGGGCGGCGGCGAGGTCGGGGAACCATCGGGTCACGCGATCCAGCCCCCGCAAGCGGCCCTCCTCCGCCGGCACGCCGCTCTCCGCGGCTCGCTCGTAGTCGGCCACGTCGAGCCGCCAGGGACGACTCCGGCCGGGATAGCGGCTCAGGACCGCGGACGCGATCTCCAGCCCGTCTGGATCGAAGTCGCCGCTGTACCAGAGGGTGATCCCCTCGCCGGATGCCGCAACAGATGGCTCGGCGAATGCTCCTTCGGATCCCGCGGATGCCGCAGCGGAGGTTACGCCGGATCCCGCGTCGGGCGCCGAGAGGAGGTCGAGCAGGCGGCGAGCGGGCTGGGACAGGTAGCCGGCCGTGCAGAGCAGCGTGGGGTAGCCCGGGCCCATCTGCCCCTCGGCCTCCAGCCGGTCCACCAGGGTCTCGAAAACGGGTGGGTTCTCAACAGCGTAGACGTTGGCGCAGGCCGGCTCGATGGCCCGCCAGCGCGCCAGTTGGCGCGCCGAGAGGTTGAGGACGCGGCCACCGGCCGCCTCGACCAGCGGATCCGCTACGCCCTCGACGGTGAGGGCTCGGGCGAGGTTGAAGACGGCGACCGTGGCCCAGATCGTATCGACGAGGATGCCGAACCGCTCGAAGACGGCAGCACGGGCCTCGGCTGTTGGGCGCCCTCGTGACGCATCCTGGCCGGCCAGGTCGAACAGGGCGGCGGCCAGAAGCTGTCCCGCCGGCCGGTCGCGGTCAAAGGCGTGGGGATCCCCGGCGACTTCGGCGGCGAACACCGCCAGCCGCGCCGGCGGCTGGGATGGCAACCGGGTGAGGGCGCCGAGCGTGAGGGCGAAGGCGTGTCGGGCCACTCGCCGCGTGGCGGCCGGGGCATCCTGGTGGCGGCGATGGAAGAGAGGCAGCCGGTCCTGGCCCCAGGCCCGGGCCACGCTTCCCTCCGGTACCTGCGCCAGCGCGTCCTCGAGCTCCCGGCGCCAGGTATCCTGACTCGCCTGGCGAAGCCGCCGTTGCTCGGGGTGGGTCACCACTGTCGAGCCGGCGAGGGCCTCGAGCAGCTCGGCGAGCGAGCAGCCGAACGTGCTGGCGCGGAGGGAAGCGTCGAGCTGTTCGAGCGTGAAGGTGATCGGCCCCGGCTTGCTCTTGCGTCCCAGCAGCTCGGCCAGGATTCGTCGCTCTGGCGCCGTCGGCTGGGCAATCCGTACCCTCCCGCGCGCTTCGCCCCGGGCGAGGTAGCGCGCCCGGGCCAGCGCGAAGACCCGCTCCAGTCCCTCGCGCCGAACAAAGGCCGCGGCTTCGGCCGCACCCACGCTCATCTCACCGTCACCGCGGAGCCGGCGCCAATGTTCCCACCGTCGATCAGGGCGAGCAGCGGGGTCATCTCGGCGCGCTCCTCACCCCTCGTGTACTCGAGGTGGTACTCGGCGTAGGCCGGAACCGCCCTTCCGAAGCTGTTGCTCGGCAGATCGGGGCTGGCGATCAACCACTGGAATCCCAGGTGCTGGAGGAGCCGGAGCATCTGGCTCTTGTTATCGGAGCTCGCCTTCATGAAGGCCTCGTCGAAGGCGATGAGGCGCGGCGCAAACGCCCGGGCATTGTCGTACAGGGCCGCCAGCGCGACCACCAGGGGCACCGCGAAGTCGAAGGCCTGCTCGCCGCCGCTCGCCGTCTGGGCCGCCCGCTCCGTCAGGGGGCGGCCGTCGACCCGAATCTCGACCAGGATCCAGGACCGGTAATCGAAGAGCTCGTCGAGCTGACGCGTGAATTCCGCGCGGTCGCCGCGCTCGAAGTCGCGCCGCAGCCGCTCGGCCTCCTCCGCGAGCGCCTGGCGGAGCCGATCGGCGTCCCGGTCGGTGAACGTCGCCTCGCTTTTCCGGAAGGCGTCGAACACGCGTGCCAGCGCGGCGTTGCTCTGCGGGTTGGGCTTGAGGGCGAAGGAGTAGCGCTGCTGGGCGAAGGGCAGGTCGCGCAGGAGGTCGCTGGTCCTGGCCAGCCACTCGTCGGCGCGGGCGATGGCCTCGCGAATCTCGCGGGCCGCGTGGCGCATCAGCACTTCCTTGTAGAAATGCTCGTGCTGCTCCTGGATCAGGCTTTCCTGGAGGGCGATCTCCTCGCCAAGGTAGCCAATGTACTCGGCGAGCGAGCAGGCCCCGTACCGGGTAGTCTGGACGATGATTCGGCCGTCGTCCAGGTCCGGGACCGGCGCCACGCTCTTGAGGAGGGGCCGGTGCTCGTGGTAGGCATCGCCGAACGCCTTCCGCGCCGCCGTGATCGCCGCCGCCAAACCCTCCTCGAGGAAGTTCTCCACCGCGGGGACGAGCTGCTGGACCGCGGCGTCGATCAGCCCCGCCGCAGCCTGCTCGCGCGCCGCCTCGATGGCCGGGGTCCGGTAGCGCAACAGATGATCCCCAAATGCAGCCTCGGCCTTCTCGCGCCGCTGGCGGGCCTCGTCGACCTCGGCCTGGTACTCGGCGATCCGCGCCCGCTCGGCCTCGAGCCGGCCGTGGTCTCTCTCGGATGCCCTCTCGACGTCCCTGATGCGTTCCTCGGCGGTCCGGAGCTCCAGGTGCAGCCGCTCGAGCTCGGTGAGGCAGCTCTGGTACTCGGCCCCACCAAGCTGGTCGCGGAGCTGCTGGATCGCCGCCCCGAGCCGCGCCTGCCGCTCCTGCGCCCTCCGGAGCAACTGCTCCTGGTCCGATAGGCGGGCCAGATCGTCGGCGAGCCGGCCGTCGAGGTCCCGATGGCGCCGCCAGGTCGCGCGCAGCGTCTCACGCACCTGCCGCAGGAGAGCGAGCGAATGCTCGGCGGCACGAAGCGCCTGCTGAAGCCGAGGCAGCGACTGGCCATCGGCAGCCCGGTCGGCGGTGAGGTCGAGCGCGATGGCGACCTGCTCCAGGCGCCCCCTCGCCGCGTGGACCTCCTCGTCGAGCTGGCGCTTCCGCTCGATCAGGGTCGACAACTGCTGGCGAACCTCCGTCAGCTCGCGCTCGCGGTCGGCGAGCTGCTGCTGGGCCAGCTCGAGGCGGGCCTCGGCCACCGATCCCTGGACGCGCCCCCGCGCGGCGCGGAGCGCAGCCTGACTCGCCCGTTGCCGCTCCCGCGCGGCCCGGTGCTGCTTGATCTCGGCCGCGAGAGCCGCCTCCTGTCCGCGCCGGGCCTCGATCTCCGCCAGCCGCCGTGCTCGCCGCTGCGTAGCGCCAAGGAAGCCGAGTCGACCACCCGGACCGGTGGCACCGGCGAGGACGCCGTGGCGCCACCGGCCGTCCGGCTGCCAGGCCAGCAGGCCGTCGGCGGTGAAGGGGAGGTGCGCCAGCAACTGCTCGGCAACTGGCCGCCAGACGGCATCCTCCCCGAGGGCAGCGTCGACGACGAGCGCCGTGCGGATGTCGGGTGTCGGGTGTCGGGTTTCAGGGATCTCTCCCCCACTCGGGACGCCAGCACCCGACACCCGAAACCTGGCACCTGGCGCCTGGCTCCCGGCACCTGACACCTGATCCCCGACACCCGACGCCGCGTGGAGCGCGGCCCAGTCGAGCGCCGAGTCGCGCAGGCCCTCGACGACAAGCGCCACCATCGCGCGGTCGGTATCCTCCGGCCGGACGACGAGCGCGTCGAGTAGACCGGTGTCGAGCAGCATCCGCTCGACCTGGCCGCCGACGTCGTCGGGCAGGTCCGGCCGGAGATCGAGCATCTCGTAGAGCGGCCGGGCGGCGATGCCGAGGTCGGCAAGGACCCGGCGGGCGCGTAGGCGCTCGGGCGATCGCTCTGGTGCCAGGTCGGACGCTGCTTCGAGCGCCTCGCGACGATCCCGGACCTCGGCGAGCTGCCGAGACGCGCCGCCGATCGCCTGGTCGAGCTGCGCGGCATCGGACTCGAGGGCCTCGTGGCGCCGCTCGATCTCGGCCGCTGCCGCGGCGGAGGCCCGGCGGTAGGTCTCGACGTCCCCCTCGGTGGCCGCGGCGCGCAGGGCGGCGACGAGGTCCCGCGCCAGAGGATCGCCGGCCAGATCGTCGAGGATCTGGCCGAGCCGTTCCCAGGCTCGCTCCAGCTCCCGCTCGGCCACTTCGCGGCGCTTTTCCGCCGCATCCACGGCGTCCCACTGGCTCCGGACCTGGTCGCCCAGGCGCTCCGCCTGATCCTTCGCCCGTCGCCAGGCGTCCACCGATCGCTCGACCTGCTCGGCGTGCGCGAGCCAGCCCTGGACCAGACCGGCCAGTCGCTCCAGCTCCGCGAGCTCGACCGGCGGCTTCTCGGCCTCCAGGCGATCGTCGGCCAACTGAGTCGAGAGCGCGTCGAGCGTCGTGACCTCGCCGCGCGCCTGGCGCAGCGCCCCGGCCAGCTCGACGAAGTGCCGCTGGCCCTGCGCAAACTGCTCGCGCCAATCCATCGCTGCCTGCTCGATCTGCCGGTGCGACTGCTCGAGCGATGCTCGCGACGTTTCGACCTGGCGCCGCTGGTCGTCGACGTCGCGGTCCGCCTGGTCGAGGTCGTCGCCAAGCCGGCCAAGCTCCTTGAGGCGCGCCGCGTGGTCGCGGAGCAGCGCGCTCGACTCGATCGCCTGGATGCGGCCGACGCACTGCTCCCGGGCGCCCGCGAGCTCCGCAAGCTGGCCCTGAGCCGTCGCGATCTGTTCCTGAAGCTTCTCCGCTTCGCGCTGGTGGTCGCGAAGGTTGCGCTGGCGCTTGCGCTCGTCGTCGGCCGCTTTGGCCGCGGCCCAGGCCCGCTGCCGGACCAGCGCCTCGGCGAGGGCCCGGCTCTTCGCCTCGATCGCCTCGCAGGCCTCGAGCTGCTCGTAGGAGCGGGCGCGATCGCGACGGAGCTCGGCGAGCTGCTCGAACGCTTCGACGAGCTTCCGGGCAACGCTCTCGTCGAGTGGCGGCAGGGCGGTCTTGAGGCGATCGCTCAAAGCGGCAAGGCTCGCCGTCGCCTGGACGATGTCCGGGCGCCGAAGGTGGGTCAGCCACTCGGTAAGCTGCTCCAGATCAGCCCGGTCCTCGTAGCCAAAGAGGTGCTCGGCGACGAACTGCTGGTACTCTCCGAGGCCTCGGGTCCAGAAGCGACCGGGATGACCGTGGAAATGCTGGCGGAAGAATGCCCTTGGCTCGTAGACCGAGCCGCCCACGGTGAGGAGCGGTATGTCCCGTTCCAGGCGCGAGCCATCGGCGAGGACGAAGTAGGTCGTCTCGACCGGGGTGTGCCCCTGCCACCGGCCGAGGAAGGCCATTCCAAGCGTGATCGTCTCCGGCCGGGGCTGGCCATCCGAGCGCGAGCTGGCGGCCAGGAGCTCGGCGTCCAGGCACTCGAACTCGGCCGCCAGGTACGAGTGCCGCTGCGGCCAGCGGTAGCGCACGTCGTCCTCGTCAAGCCGCAGGAGCACGTAGTCGGCAATCTGGCGCGCCCGCTTGCCCGAGGTGTCCAGGCGCTCCGGCCGGAGCGATCCATCGAGGAGGACCATCGCCGCGGCGAGCGCCGTGGACTTGCCAGAGGCGTTTCGGCCGGTGAGAAAGAGCCGGCCATGGGGAATCTCGATCACCTCGTAGTCCCAGCGCCAGTACTGGACCAGGAAGAGCCGTCGCAGGCGGTAACCCGTCGGGCCGCCCAGGAGGTGCTGAAGTGCGGCAGCCACCTCGGCAGGCCCGGGTGCGATCAGGGGCAGCAGTGGGGCGTTGCTCGGCATGGCTACGCTCCCTCATCGAAGAGCGACATCTGCGGCAGCTCGGCCGTCGCCGACGCTTCCAGGGCCGTCCGGTTCGGGGTGACGTACCCGGCCCGGTAGAGCGCCGCGGTGGGCAGAACCAGGACCCGCCCCTCGCGGTCTGGTCCGCGGATGAGGCCGGCCTGGCGCATCGTCGTGGCAACCTTCTCGAACCGGCTGCCCCGGTCGCGCAGCTCGTCGCTCCAGCGGTCAAGGTGCTCCGCGGCGACCTCCTCGAGCAGCAGGGCGAGGTCGTCAGTCGTCACGGCGACGCAGCCGAACGCCTCGTCGGGCGGGGGCCACCGTCCGGCGTGCACTGCCTGGCGAATCGCCGAGCAGAGGAGGAGCGCCGCGTGGTCCTGACTGCGCAGCGTGGAGAGCACCGGTCGCCCCGCACCTCTCACCCCGCTCGGCCGCACCAGCCGCGCAAAGTAGCGCGTGATGCTGAGCTGCCAGTCGCCGATCGCCGCGAGGTCGCGCCGCGCCTCATGACGGTCGATCCAGAGCGCGTCGAACGCCTCCGGGTCGTCGTACCGGAGGAAGGCCGGGGCGCTGAGCAAGGCGCGCCAGTAGCGGATCTCCCCGGGCTGGCCGTCGCCGAGGGCCGCCGGAGCGAGGCTGGTCGGATCCCGACGTAGCCGCTCGGCGAGCGCCCGGGCAGCCCGGAGATGCAAGGGAGCGATGAGCGAGATCGCCAGGTCGGTGAAGCGATAGACGGCGTTCGGGGCAGCGCCGTCCGGGCGCTGCTCGACCCAGGCATCGGTGTTGCCGTCCTCCTCGCGCACCACGCCCAGCGCCTCGACTAGCCGCAGGGCACGCCGCAGGCAGCCCCGGTCCGTTCGTCGCGAGAAATCGAAGGGCTGGTCCAGGCGCCCCGCCGCGGCCTGCCGCTGGACGTGCTCGGCGAGCTCCGAGAGCAGGAAGGCGCGGCTCGTGCCCCGCCCGGTCACGATGGGGCTCTGGGCGAACCAGAGCGTCCAGACGACGCAGGCGTAATCGCGCGCCTCGCGCGGGTAATCGGCCGGGCTCCGGAGCTGGAGATCGGCGTGGAGGGGGCGGATGGGCACGGCGCTCGCCGCGCGCAGCAGGCGGACGCACTCGTCTTCGACGTCGAGCGACCACCGCGTGCGCTCGCGGTGCCAGGCGAGGATGTCCTCGTCGAATCGGCGGATGTCGCGCAGCGCCTCGGCGTCGTCGAGCTTGAGCCTGGCCGACGCTTCCAGGAGGACCTCCTGAGCCCGGACGCGCCGACCCGTCCGATCGGCGAGCGCCGCCCTATGCTCCGGCATCGGCAACCTCCGAACCGGCATCAGCTACCTGGTAGATCGCCGATAGTTCGCGTTGCTTTCCGGAAGGGCCCGGAAGGGCCGAGCCCTTCCGGGCGGGGGCCTGGGGGTGTCCCCCAAAACCATCAAGAGCTTCTTGTTGCCTATCTTGTCGCCCGGTGGCGCGGTGAAAGCGAAAGGGCGGCGCCCAGTGGGTGTGGCCGGCGCAGCCGAAAGCGACCAGTTCGCGCCCGGCGGCCGGCCGAACGGAGACGGTCGAGCCGTCCGGCAGCTCCTGCTCGCCGCGCGGGTCCTCCCGGCAGGCGCGGTAGACCTGGAGGAGATGCTCGCAGTCGCCCGGCTGGTCCAGGAGCACCTGGTGAACGGAGCGCTCACCGTCGAAGGCAAAGAGCCGGAGCAGGAGGTCACCCTCGGCCTGGCGCTCGGCGAGCAGTTGCCGGGCACGCTCGGCGCGTCGGTGGATGTCGCGCACGACCGGCTCCGGCGGGATGAGCCCACCCGTGCGGCGACGATCGACGTCCATCAGGCCGACGTCGAGCGCCGGCCGATCGTCTGCCCAGGGATCGACCGCGTCGTCGGCCTCGGCCAGGTGCTGGGGCATGAGTGGCACCTGGCCGAGCTGGAAGGCGACCGCGACCAGGTGGGCCGCCGCCTCGGCCGTCGGCAAGTCGAGCACCAGGCGCGCCAGCGCGTCCAGGTCAGACAGGTAGCTCCCTTGCAGGCGCGACATAGCGATCAGAAGCTTGGCGCGCAGGATGACCGTATAGACGGCATCGCGGGCCGCGCGGCTGAAGCTATCGGCATTCGAGCGGCTGGCGAACCAGTGCTTGAAGCGGCCTACCTGGCCCCGGGCGGCTTCGTGTAGCTCCTCCGGCGGGCGGGGCTTGAGCGTCGGGCCTTCGAGGTGCTCGGCCACCGCCTCGATCAGCCGCAGTTCGAGCCCCTGCTCGGCCCAGGATCGGAAGTACTCCCGAATCCGGCGGCTCACCCGCTCGAGGTCGTGCTCGAAGGCATCGACGTAGAGCGTCACCGCGTCGCGGTAGGCCACGTAGGCTGAGACATCGGTGGCGGCCGCGCGCGTCGCCTCGCGGAGCGTGGAGACGAAGCCCCGGGCCTCGCGCTTGATCCGCTCGAAGAGCTCGCTGGTCTGGCGCCAGATGGCGGCGACCTCGCGCCGCTGCGTCCCCGCCGGCTCGTCCGCCTCGATCGGGTGAGCGAGAGGGCGATCGAGAGGGCGATCGAGCATGCGATTGAGCAGCGCGTCGAGCCGGGCGAAGGACTCGGCGAGGAGGAGCAGGTCCTCGTGGCGGAGCGCGCCCTCGGCTTCGACCCGGCGGCCGAGATCTTCGAGGAACCGCTCGATCTCGAGCGCCTCGCCGGTAGCGCGGTAGATGGTCGCCGGGTTGGTCAGCGTGGCCAGGGTGAGCTGGCCGTCGCCCATGTCGAGCGCCTTGACCAGATTGCCCCAGTCACCGAGGGCCTCGAGGTCGGCCTTGCAGCGATCGAGCGTGTAGTCGGGGTCCCAGGAGCCAAGCGCCTGAAAGACCTGCTCGGCGGTGAGCTCGTCCTGGTAGAAGCTCTCGTAGGCTTCGAGAAAGCAGCGCATGATGCACCGGTAGTGAGGGGCCCGGTCGGCGCCGACGTAGCGGAACTCCGACCGGGTGGTGAGTGGCGCCTCGGCGAGCAGCTTCCCCGCGAAGGTGGCGAAGAACGTCGGCGGGATCGTGGCGGCCGAGCCGGTGGCCGGGCTACGGTTATTCATCGAGACGAGCCTGCGCTTTCAGGAGGGTTCGGACGTTGCACGAAGGATCACGGTCTCATGATACGCGGCCCATCGGTGGGCCGCAACCCATCCGGCAGATCCCGGTCTCGGCCGACAGCGTTATCGAGCGGTGCGCCCGGTGCCAATCGAATCGCCCGACGTCAGCCCGCACTGACGTTTCTTACGAGGCGGAGGCCCTCTATCACCGCCACGACAGGCCTCCCGATCATTCCACGCGACTGGCCTTGCCCGCTGGTCAGGCTTCGATCGTGTAGAACTCCCGCCGGCCGGATTCGACCAGCGGCTCCATCCGGGCGAACCACGCGCCGAACTCCGGCAGACTGAAGATCTCGCCCAGCGCGCGCTCGTACTCGGCCAGGCTCGGCGCCTCCGTCTCACTGACCACTGTGAAGAACGGACCGCTGAGGTCGGTGAGGATTCGTGTCGGTCCGTGCTTCGCCGCGGAATGCTGTTGCACCTCTTTGAGCAGGGCAACCAGTTCGCCCCCTCGGCCGTACTTCGCTTGAAAGACACTGCGTACGAGGATCATCGGGTAGCTCCTTTCAACGTCGTATTCGCTCGCTCCCTATGACGGGATCACCCCGATCTGCCGCAGCAGGCTGAGCTGATCGAGCAGGAGGTATCGCTCGGCGATCTTCCCACCCGCGTGGCGGTCGATGGCGATCCCCGTGATGGTAACGGGCTTGCCACTGGCCGGAAGGTTGCCGAATAGCGGGCCTTCGTGGGTGCCGCGGAAGGTCACCCGCGACACGACCTTGTCACCCTCGGCGACCTGTTCCTCGACGGTCACCCGGGTATCGGGGAACGCGGTGCGAAACATCGTGACGGTTTGCTTCACGCCCTCGGTGCCCCTGCCGAAGCTTCCGACGAAATCGGCGGCGAAGACTTCGTCGATCGCGTCCAGCTTCCCCTCGGTGGTGATCTCCTCGAACACCCGGCGAGAGCGGGCCTTGTTTGCTTCGGACATCACAGCCTCCTGAGTAGGTATCAGAAAGTTTTTGATGGTCTTGGGGACACCCCAAACCCCGCCAGGACGGGCTCCGCCCTTCCTGGACCTTCCCG
>JACPQP010000581.1 GCA_016190465.1 Chloroflexota bacterium | reverse complement strand
TCGCTCGGTCGTCGCCGAGCACGGCCAGGCTGGCCACCTGCCGATGGTGGCGATCGAACAAGCGATAGTTGTAGACGTACATGCGCTCGGCGAAGTCCGCTTCCTCCTGGCCCTGGACCTCCACGTGCACCAGCACCCACGTCTCCTGACCGTCGCGGCGCCAGACCTTCGCCAGCTTGTCCACGAGGCGTCGGCCGAGCTCGGCGTTGCGCGCTACCTGCTGCAACTCCGTGTCCAGGAACTCGTGGCCGCGCTGCCAGTCGATGCCGGCGTGGGCGGTGGGGAAGAAGAACTCCAGGAACGGCGGGAAGTAGCGCTCCAGCGCCTCTTTCCAGGGGCTGTCAAAGTCGCTCTGGGTATCGCTCACGTCGCTCACCTCGCGCGGCCCCTCGCCTTTCCTCCCTCTCCCAGGCTCACCGGCGGAGACGGAGGCGAGGGTCGCGCGTCCCCGATTGTGGTCGCCGCGGCGGGAGACGCGCGCCAACCGGATAGCCGCGATGGCCAGTGATCGATGTCCCCTCCACTGCGGCCGGCATCCTCTGTGAGCGACATTGTACCGCGCCCGGGCTCGTGAACGCCAGACCGGGGACCCCCTGGCCCAACGCGTCGACGCGGATAGGGCTGACCAGGCAGCGGCCCGTTCAGGTGATGATGCGATCCACAATCGGCTTGTGACGTGACTCATAGCCAATCCGTGATCCCCCACCCATGCGATGTCGGCGCAAGGTCGAGCCATTCCCTCCTCGCCCAGTATTGGGGCCCGGCTCAGGAACGGCGGGCCGCGGGTGAGAGCTTGCCCCGAGCTCAGAGAGGGGGCCATCGCCTCCCACGTCCCGGCACGGATGTTGCACCCGGTCGACAGGCCAGGTGGGGGTTGGAGCGGTCGCTTGGGGCGACTCGACCCGGGTGAAGGATCCGTTGACGGAAGGAAAGGTTGGGGGAGATGGTCGTTGCCGAAAAGGGCGTGGCGCCGATGCCGCGACGTGAGGCGGTCCTGGAGCGTCTGGGGGCCTTCGGTCCGCCGGAGCCCTACCGGATCAAGATGGTCGAGCCGGTCCACCGGAGCACCCGGGCGGAACGCGAGGCGCAGCTCGCCCAGGCGGGCTACAACCTGTTCCGCATCCCGGCGGAACAGGTCTGGATCGATCTGCTTACCGACTCGGGCACCGGCGCCATGAGCAGCGGCCAGTGGGCGGCGCTGATGCAGGGCGACGAGAGCTACGCCGGCGCTCGCAGCTTCTACCGCTTCGAAGCGACAGTCCGCGAGGTCTTCGGCCTCCCCCACGTCATCCCGACGCACCAGGGGCGCGCCGCCGAGCACCTGCTCTTCGGAGAGCTGGTGCGGCCCGGCCAGAAGGCGCTGGCCAATACCTTCTTCGATACCACCCGAGCGAACGCGGAGCAAGCGGGTGCGCAGGCAATCGACCTTCCCTCCCCGATGGCGTCGGAACAGGTCGCGCCGTTCAAAGGCGATGTCGATCTCGACCGGGTCGCCGCGGTGTTGCGGTCCTCGCCCGGCGAGGTCGCCGCGGTGGTTCTGACCGTGACGAACAACGCCGCGGGCGGTCAGCCGGTCTCCCTCGCCAACATTCGCGAGACGCGCGACCTGTGTCAGCAGCACGGCGTCCCGCTGGTGGTCGACGCGAGCCGGATCGCCGAGAACGCTTTCTTCATCAAGGAGCGCGAGGACGGCTGGGCGTCGGCACCGGTCGCGGCGATCGTCGGCGCCATTGGCGAGTGCGCCGACGTCATCAGCATGAGCGCCAAGAAGGACGGGCTGGCCAACATCGGTGGCTTCCTGGCTCTGCGAGACGATGCCCTGGCCGAGCGCATCCGGCGCCGAATGGTCGTCACCGAGGGGTTCCCGACCTACGGTGGCCTCGCCGGACGCGACCTCGAGGCGATCGCAGTGGGATTGCGCGAGGCGCTCGACGAAGCCTACCTGGCCCACCGGATCGGGCAAGTGCGCTTCCTCGCCGTGTTGCTACGCGATCTGGGTGTCCCGCTCCTGGAGCCGCCCGGCGGCCACGGCGTCTTCGTCGACGCCGGCGCCTTCCTGCAGCACATCCCGCGGGAGCGGTTCCCCGGGCAGGCGCTCGCCATCGCGCTATACGCCGAGGCCGGCGTCCGGAGCTGCGAGATCGGCTCGGTGATGTTCGGAGCGGACTCCGGGTCACGGCGCCCCGAGCTGGTTCGCCTGGCCATCCCCCGGCGAGTCTACACCGAGGCCCAGCTCGCGCTGGTTGCCCGAGCGTTCGCCAGTCTTCAGGAGAAGCTCGCGAGCGTTCGCGGCGTGGTGATCGTCGAGCAGCCGCCGGTGCTCCGCCACTTCACGGCGCGCTTCGCCCCGGTTTGAGAGCGTGTGTGAGAACCCCTCACCGCCGTTCCTGAGCCCGGCCTGCTGTTCCTGAGCCGGGTCCCACAGGGGGAGAGACGCGGCCCCGAGACCCCTCCCCGATCAAGGGCCCGGCTGTGCCCGATCGGTACGAGTTGGCCGGCGCAGAGCTTGACAGCCGTTGCCGCGCACGATAGCGTGTCCCGCGTACCACGCGTGCAGCGATTCATCCTCACCGATTGCCGATGACAGCCTGGAGGGAGGAAAGATGACCACCCATCTGCGACTGGGGGTGCCCCGCTACGGCTTCGACGCCGAGATCGAGACGCTGCCGGATCTGGCGCCGCGATCCGCGGCAGCGCTCCGGGAAGCGTTGCCGGCCACCGGCCTGGTGACCAGCGAGAACCACTACGGCAGCGTGCTCTGCTTGCGGCTACCTGACTTCCCGCGCCCCCTCGCTCCGGAGAACGCGACGGTCTTCCCCATCCCCGGTGATGTCTTCCTGTTCGAGCGCCAGCACGGTGTCGAGCTGGTCGTGTTCTACGAGCGCTTCGGTCCGGTCCCGGCCGGAACGCCATTCGACAGTTGTGGGCCAAAGGAGGGCAACCGAGTCGGCCGCGTCGTCGGCGATCTCTCGCCCGCGATGCGGGAAGCAGCCCGGGAGGTGTGGAGCGAAGGCGCGGCCTGGGGAGGCGTGGGGCCGGTCGACGGGCCGGCGCCGCGCTGGCCGCGGGACGACCGAGAGGCGGTCAGCGCGGAGATCGCGGCGCGCCTGGAGGCCTGGCGGCGCCACACCTGGCGCGATCACATCGCCCCATCCCTTCACGATCCCACCGCCGGTCGGCGCGTCGCCCTCATCATTCCGGAATACGACGCGCGCACCGAGGTCGAGCTGTATCCGGAGCTGGCGCCCCACACCTGCGAGAACATCTGGGATCACCTGCCCGTCGAGACGACGCTGATGCACGGGCGCTACTCCGGTCCGGAGATGTTCACTCAGGTCGGTGGCAGGCAGTGGCACTGGCGGCCGATCAAAGAGAATCAGACCATCTTTCCGATCCCCGGCGACCTGATCATCTACCTCGATCCACCCCCGCGCATCCAGATCAACTACTTCCACGACCGAGACGCCATCCCCTTCGGCACGCCCGGACCCGAGCCGGGCAACCGGGTGGGCCGTTCGGTCGGCGACTTCCAGGGCTTTGCCGAGGCCTGCTGGCGGGTCGGCTACGAGGGCTGGAAGACGTTGCGGGTGGAACGACGGTGACGGAACCGCGCGGCCGGCCCATTCCATATTGACCCATCTGGTGGTACAATAGGGCCGCTCGTCGCACCGATGAGGGATTGCAATGGGGAATTGATTGATTGAAGGAGGG
Source organism: Chloroflexota bacterium (assembly GCA_016190465.1). Classification (GTDB taxonomy): domain Bacteria; phylum Chloroflexota; class UBA6077; order FW602-bin22; family JACPQP01; genus JACPQP01. The sequence goes on along the minus strand of JACPQP010000581.1, from coordinate 6,940 downwards.
TCACTTTGGGGACATCGTCGAAGCGCCTGAGTCGGCGCGGGTTCCTGGAGCTATCTGCCCTGCTGGGCGTCACGGCAGTTGCCGCCTGCGCCCCCGCGCCGCCACCAACTGCCACTCCGGCCCCGAAGCCGGCCGCGCCGGCGCCCCCTCCCACGGCAGCGCCGAAACCGGCCGCCGCGGCGCCCACGCCGGCCGCGGCGCCACCGACACCGACCGCTGCACCGAAGCCAGCCGTGGCTGCGCCAACGCCGACCGCCGTCCCGAAGCCGGCCGCCAAGGAGGCGGTCACGGTCCGGGTGACGTATCGGCTGACCGACAAGCCTGAGATGTACGAGCGGCTCTTCCCCAGGTTCGCGCAGGAGAACCCCAGCATCAAGCTGGTGGGCGAGCCGGTCTCCTTCGGCGCCTACGAGGAGTACTTCGCCAAGCTCGCTTCGCTGATGGCGGCCGACACGCTGGGCGATGTCGTCTGGGTCAGCGCCGGCTCCGGCCCGTTCCTCTCCCAGGTGGCCAAGGGGTTCTTCCGGCCCCTCGAGGACCTGGTCTCCGCCGCGAACTACGACCTCAAGGTGTGGTACCCGAGCGCGCTGGAGGCGCTGAAGCTCGGGGGCAAGCTATATGCCCTGCCCTCGGACATGCACCCGGGCGCCCAGTTCATCTACTATAACAAGAAGATGTTCGACGCGGCCAGCGTCAAGTACCCCACCAGCGCCTGGACCTACGAGGATTTCGTCGCCGTGGCCGGCAAGCTGACCAAGCGCAGCGGCGATCGAGTCGACGTGTTTGGCTGGGCGCCCTGGACCACCTCCTGGTCGCAGGAGATCATCGCTCGGTCGCACGGTGGCAGCTTCATCACGGCCGATGGAAAGAAGTCGGCGGTGAAGGAGGCGCCGGTGGGGACCACGCTGGAGTGGCTATACGACCTGATGCACAAGCACAAGGTGGCCACGCGCAAGCAGGACATCGCCAAGGACGCCAACGAGATGTTCTACACCGAGCAGGCGGGGATGACCACCGCGCTCTCCGGCTTCATCTTCAGCGCGCCGGCCCGGATCGGCGACAAGTTCAAGATGGGAACGGTGCGGTTGCCGAAAGGCAAGGCCGGCAAGTTCGGTGGGATGGTCCACATCGGCGGCCAGGCGATCTACGCCAAGACCAAGAACCCCAACGAGGCGTTCAAGGCCCTGGCGTTCATCGTCGGCCTCGAGAACGCCCTGATCCGGGCGCTGGAGGTGGGTGGCACCCTGGCCCGCCGGGACCTTTTCGAGCACGCCCAACTGGCCGAGAAGGGCGGCGACAACTGGAAGGTCGTCCTGGAGGCGATGGCCGATCCCGACCTGAAGCCCTACTTCACGCCCGACAACTTCCGGACGTCGGAGATGCAGAGCGTCATCGACCAGAACACCGACGCCTTCTGGACGGGCAACCAGACGGTCGCCAAGGGCCTCGACGCGCTCGACAGCGCCCTGAACGTCGTCCTGGCCAAGCCGCGGTGATGATGTCGACGGCCGTGTCCGTTCCACGGCGGGTCTGGCTGACACGCTCGCGCCGGCGCGCGATCGTCGGCTATCTCTGGATCATGCCCTGGCTGGTGGGCCTCGTGGCGTTCAAGCTCGGGCCCACCCTGGCCGCGTTCGCCCTGAGCTTCACCCGTTACGACATCATCACCACGCCGATCTGGATCGGTCTGGAGAACTACGTCTACGCGGCCACCACCGACCCCCTCTTCTGGCGATCGCTCCGGACGACGCTGTACTACGTCGGCGTCAGCGTGCCCCTCGGCATCGTGGCCTCGCTGGGGCTCTCCCTCCTGCTCAACATGGGGAAACGCGGCACCGCGACGTACCGCACCTTCTTCTTCCTGCCGAACCTGACGCCGGTCGTGGCCGGTGCGATCCTCTGGCTCTGGATCTATCACCCGCAATTCGGCCCGCTGAACTACCTGCTGAGGCTGATGGGCATCCCACCCATTGGCTGGCTCGGCAGTGTCGAGTGGGCCGTTCCCTCTCTGATCCTCGTCGCCTTCTGGTACGGCATCGGCGGCAGCCGGATGGTGATCTTCCTGGCCGGGTTGCAGGCGGTGCCGAACGAGCTCTACGAGGCGGCCGAGGTGGACGGCGCGGGAAGGTGGGCGCGGTTTCGCTACATCATCCTGCCCATGATCTCGCCCACGATGTTCTTCAACCTGGTCCTGGCGATCATCGTGTCGCTGCGGGTGTTCGAGGTGGCCTTCCTCACGACGGTGGGCAGTCCCAACTACGCGACCTGGTTCTACATGCTGCATCTCTACCAGGCCGCGTTCCGCGACTTCGACATGGGCTACGCCTCGGCCCTGGCCTGGATCCTCTTCATGATCACGTTGGCGCTCACCTACGTGCAGATCAAGCTGTCCAAGCGATGGGTCTACTACGAAGGCGAAGAGCGGGAGAGTTAGTCGGCGATGAGTCGAGAACAGAGCCTGGCAGACGGAGTCGCGACCAGGGCCGCGGTCGGGGCGCCCAGCGCGCGCCGCACAAGCCGCATGCTCGGGAACCTCTACTGGTACGGGGTGGTCACCCTGGCGGCGGTGTTCTTCATGGGGCCCTTCCTCTGGGCGGTTTCGAGCTCGCTCAAGGTCCCGGCCGAGCTGTACGTGTTCCCGCCGACCCTCTTCCCCGCGTCGCTCCAGTTCGGCAACTACGTCCGCCTGTGGGGTGAGCTGCCCTTCGGCACCTTCACGCGGAACAGCCTCATCGTGGCGTTCGTCGTTACGGTCGGTCAAACGCTGTCGGCGGCGGGCGTGGCCTACGGGTTCGCCCGGTTCCGGTTCCCGGGCCGCGATTTCCTGTTCGTCGTCCTGCTCAGCACGCTGATGCTGCCGCAACAGGTGACCATCATCCCGCTGTTCCTGATCTACAAGAACCTGGGATGGCTGGACACCTTCCTGCCGCTGACCGTCCCGCACCTCCTGGGCGGGAGCGCGTTCTTCATCTTCCTGATCCGACAGTTCTTCCTGACGCTGCCGCGAGACCTGGACGACGCGGCGGAGATCGACGGGGCCGGCACGGTGATGATCTTCTGGCGCATCCTGCTCCCGCTGTCCAAGCCAGTGCTGGCGACCAGCGCGATCTTCGCCTTCCTGTTCAGTTGGAACGAGTTCCTCGAGCCGCTGATCTACCTGAACGACCCCAAGCTGTTCACGCTGCCGCTGGGTCTGCGCTACCTGAGCGTCAGCCCCGAGCTGGGCACGGAGCCGCGCGAGCACCTCCTCATGGCCGCCTCGGTCCTCTTCTCCCTGCCGCCGATCGTCATCTTCTTCTCGATGCAGCGCTACTTCATCCAGGGCGTGGTGATGTCCGGGATCAAGGGCTGACCCCCGTGGTATAATCAAATCCGCTATGGCTATTCCGAAAGAACAGCCGAGAAAACAGTCGGCAGGCGCCGTAACCACGGGCGCTGCGCCGCGGGCGGCCCCGTGGGATGCCGGCACCATCGCGCTGCACGCGAGCTGGCAGATGGCGGTTCCGGCGCGCTCGCCGGGGCTCCTGTTCGTCTGGGGCGAGCACGGCGAGCCAGCGGCGAAGCGCCCGCGACGAGGACGACCGGCGGCCGGGGCGAACACATTGCGACCTACCCGTCCCCACCCGTTCGCCGCAACAACCGACGCGGTGCGCCTGGCTCTCCAGACCCTGGTGGGGGCCGACGAGCCCGACCTCTGGGAGCGAGCGCGCCCCGGGCGCTTGACGTTGTGGCTGCCGGCCGTGGGCGACCGGCCGCTCGCCTCGCCGGACTTCGGGTGGACATCTCCAGGGAGCGCTGACCAGGACGCCGTGACGGACGCGGTGGCCCTGGGCGAGTTCACCGTCCACGGGACCACGATCGGGGCGGCCGACGCCGCCCGGCTCCTGGCGCGCTTGCCTCGGGAGCTGTCGCCGGCGCCGGGGCAACCTGCGCCGGGAGCCGATCTCCGCTTCTGGGGTCTCGCGGCCAAGTTCGCGCTGGAGCTGCTGGCCCGCCAGCGGTTCGTGCCTGTCATGGGGCAGTCCGAGGGTCAGGCGCGGGGGGAGCAGGCACGGGGGCCTGCCCCTACAGGCCGCTGGCGCGCGGGCTGGATGCCGCTGCTTCAGCACGTGGACGACCGTCAGCGCCTCGCCCTCCTGGCCGCCAACATGCCGCCGATCTGCCGAGCGCTGGCCGAGGGCAGGGGGGACGGGGGGAAGAGAGAGGAGGGATCCTGCGTCGCTCCTCTCTCTTCCCCCCGCCCCGCCTCCGCACGGGCTCCCGCGGCGGAGGCGCTGCTCGGCGATTTCCTGGCGGCAGCGATGGACGGGCTGATTCGTCGGTGGCTCGCCGACGATGCCTTCTCGTCGCTGCGCGTTCCACCGTGGGGGCCGGCGGCGCCTCGGGGGTGGCTGGCGGGCCTCACATTGCTGGATGGCCTGATCGCCGGCAGTGACTATGAGCTGCGCGCGTTTGCCGACGCGCTGGCGCACTGGGTGGAGCCGGTGCGGGCAGGTCCCGAGGCCGCCGCGTTCCACACCTGCTTCCGCCTGGAGCCGCCCGAGCCGGGTGGCGGCGGCGAGGCCGTGAGCGCACCCGATCCCGGGCAGGCCGCGTGGGCATTGCGCTTCTTCCTCCAGGCAGCCGACGACCCGAGCCTGCTGGTACCCGCCGGCCAGGTCTGGCGGGAGCGCGGCCAGGTGCTGCGGTTCCTCAGCCGCCGCGTCGAGAACCCCCAGGAGCGCTTGCTGGCCGATCTGGCCCGGGCAGCTCGCCTCTTCCCGCCCATCGACGCGAGCCTGCGCTCGACCCACCCCGAGGTCTGCGGGCTGACGACCGCCGAGGCATACCAGTTCCTGCGTGAGGTGGCCCCCCTGCTGGCCGAGAGCGGGCTGGGTGTGCTGGTGCCGCCCTGGTGGGAAAAGCGCACGGCGCGGCTGGGGGTCCGCCTCCGCATGCGGGCGGACACCGCTCGTCGGGGCATTCTGAATCGCGAGTCGTTGGTCCAGTATGACTGGCAGGTGGCGCTGGGCGACGAACCGCTCAGTCCGGAGGAGTTCGAGCGACTGGCGGCGCTGAAGGCGCCGCTGGTTCAGATCCGCGGCCAGTGGATCGAGCTGAGCCCCGAGCAGATCGAGCGGGCGATCCAGTTCTGGGAGTCACGGCGCGCCCGCGGCGAGCTTGCGCTGGCCGAAGCGCTCCGCCTGGCGCTCGGGGCCGAGGGTGCTACCGATGGCTTGCCGCTGGTCGGCGTGGAAGCCGAAGGCGAGCTGGGCGACCTCGTCGAGCGACTGGGCCAGGGCGAGCGCGTGGCCGAGCTGCCGCCGCCCGCCAAACTCCATGCCACCCTCCGTCCCTACCAGGTGCGCGGCTTCTCCTGGCTCGCCTTCCTCACCGAGCGCGGCTTTGGCGCCTGCCTGGCAGACGATATGGGGCTGGGAAAAACGCTGGAGCTGATTGCGCTCCTGCTCCAGCAGCGCCAGCAGCAGGATACGAGCGTGCCGACGCTGATCATCTGCCCGACCTCGGTCATCGGGAACTGGCGGCGCGAGCTGGAGCGGTTTGCGCCGTCGCTCCGGGTGATGGTGCACCACGGCGCTGGGCGACTGGCCGGAGAAGCCTTCGGCGAAACGGCTCGCCAGCACGACGTCGTCCTGAGCACCTACCCGCTGGTGTACCGCGATCAGGAGGCCCTCGCCTCCGTCACCTGGGGAGGCGTCGTCCTCGACGAGGCCCAGAACGTGAAGAACCCGAGCGCCAAGCAGACGCAGGCTGTGCGCCAGCTCCGGGGCGACTTCCGGGCGGCGCTGACCGGGACACCGGTGGAGAATCGGCTCACGGAGCTCTGGTCGATCCTCGAGTTCCTCAACCCCGGGTATCTGGGGTCGGCAGAGGGCTTTCGCCGCCAGTTCGCGATCCCCATCGAGCGCTGGCAGGATGCGGCGGCGGCCGGCCGGCTGCGACGGTTGGTGCAGCCGTTCATCCTGCGCCGGGTCAAGACCGATCCGACGGTCATCCAGGATCTGCCCGAGAAGCAGGAGATGAAGGTCTACTGCACCCTGACGAAGGAACAGGCGACGCTTTACGAGGCGGTCGTCCAGGAGATGCTCCAGAAGATCGACGAGACGGAGGGCATCCAGCGCCGGGGGACGGTCCTCTCGGCGCTGCTTCGGCTCAAGCAGGTGTGCAACCATCCGGCCCAGTTCCTCGGCGACCGGAGCCCGCTGCCTGGCCGGTCGGGCAAGCTGATGCGGCTGGAGGAGATGCTCGAAGAGGTGCTGGCCGAAGGGGACCGGGCGCTGGTCTTCACGCAGTTCGCCGAGTTTGGCGAGCGACTGCACGAGCATCTCCAGAGCGCCTTCGGCCGCGAAGTGCTGTATCTGCACGGGGACGTGCCGCAGCGGGCGCGCGACCAGATGGTCCAGCGTTTCCAGGATCAGAACGGCCCGCCGATCTTCCTGCTCTCGCTCAAGGCGGGCGGCGTCGGCCTGAACCTGACCCGGGCCAACCACGTCTTCCACTTCGATCGCTGGTGGAACCCGGCCGTGGAGAACCAGGCGACGGATCGCGCCTTCCGGATCGGGCAGACGCGCAACGTTCAGGTCCACAAGTACCTCTGCGTGGGGACGCTGGAGGAGCGGATCGACGAGCTGATCGAGAGCAAGCGCGCGCTGGCCGAGAACGTGATCGGTGCTGGCGAGGGCTGGCTGACCGAGCTGAGCACGGACGAGCTGCGCGACCTGTTCCGGCTCAGCCAGGAGGCGGTAGCCGAGTGAGGACTGGGTGTCAGGGGGCCGGGGGAGGAGAGAGGAGAGAGGAGGGACGCGGGGTCGCTCCTCCCTCGACGCCGGCCTGGGCGGTGGGAGGGGTCAGGGGCGGCCACAGGGGGCCGCCCCTACAGGAACGGCGGGCAGGGGGGAGAGGTCCCGCGCGTATTGCGGTAGGGGCGGCCCCCTGTGGC
>JACPQP010000580.1 GCA_016190465.1 Chloroflexota bacterium | reverse complement strand
GCCACCAAGCGCCGCGTTCGCTCGTCGAGCGCTGGGGCCAACAACTCGAACCTTCGCTTGATTCCAGCCGTCTCAATCATACCGACAATGATAGCTCACGCTGCGCGAAATTGCTACACTTATTCCTGGACAACCCCAAAGCCTGCCGTGAGCGTAGCGAAGGGGGGTGATGGCCGCCACATCAGAAACTGTCCACCCCGGAACCCATCAGGGGGTTCCCACACGGTTTCTGAGCGACGACAATCGGAGTACGCAGCAATAGGTGATCAGCAGTCGGCCATCAGCCGGCGGCCGTCCAGTAGCGGTCTGGCGACACTGACGACTGATTGCTGACGACTGCTTGGTAACTGACGAAGGGAGACACCATGAAAAACATCAGCAACCTAATCGGCCGGATCCACCCGCTTGACGCGGCGGCCATGCGGGTGGCCCGCGAGCGTCAGGACGTGTTGACCAAGCCGCAGGGCAGCCTCGGGCGGCTCGAGGAGCTGTCGGTCAAGGTCGCGGGCATCACCGCCAACCCACGTCCGCGCTTCCCCCGCAAGGCGGTGATCGTCCTGGCGGCCGACCACGGCGTCGCCGCCGCGGGCGTCTCGGCCTACCCCCAGGCAGTGACCCCGCAGATGGTCCTGAACTTCCTGGCTGGCGGCGCGGCGATCAACGTGCTGGCCCGGCGGGCGGGGGCCCGGATCGTGGTCGCCGACCTGGGCGTCGCCGCCGACCTCCCCTCCCATCCCAACTTGATCAGCCGGAAGATCGGTTACGGGACCCGGAACATGGTCGAGGGCCCGGCCATGACCGCGCCAGAGGCGCAGGCGGCCATCGCCGCCGGCGTCGAGATCGTCGAGGCCGAGATCGAGCGGGGTCTCGACCTGGTGGCGACCGGCGACATGGGGATCGGCAATACGACGCCGTCCAGCGCCATCGTCGCCACCATCACGGGCCGGCCTGTCGCGGACGTCACCGGACGCGGCACGGGCGTCGACGACGCGGGCTGGCGCCGCAAAGTGGCGGCGATCGAGCGCGCGCTCGAGGTCAACCGCCCCGACCCGGCCGACCCGATGGATGTGCTGACGAAGGTCGGCGGCTTCGAGATTGCCGGCCTGGTCGGCGACATCCTCGCGGCCGCGGCCCATCGCCGACCGGTCGTGATCGACGGGTTCATCTCCGGCGCGGCGGCGCTTGTCGCCAGCGAGCTCTGCCCGGTGGCCCGTAGCTATGTGATCGCCGCCCACAACTCGGTCGAGGTCGGCCACCGCATCATGCTCGAGCGGATGGAGCTGGTGCCGCTGCTCAACCTGAACCTTCGGCTCGGCGAAGGGACCGGGGCGGCGATGGCGATGCACCTCATCGACGACGCCGTGGCCATCCTCGACGAGATGGCCACCTTCGGCGAAGCGGGCGTCTCGGAGAAGGACCCGCCCGCGAGCGCCGACGTCAAGGCACGTAGTGGACAGTGATCAGCGCTTACTGATCGTTGCGTGGCGGCGTAGACCTCCCGGTCACCAGGCCGCGCCAACACTGGCGTCAGGGACCAGCAGTAGACAGGCCTGTGCAGCGATCAGTAGTCCTGCAGCCGCACTCCTGCGCTGACCATTCCGCACCGCAGCGAGGAATCTCGGCCGTGGCCGCTGTGCACCGTGGAAGAGATTCCTCGCCGCGGGGTTCATCCCGAGCGTAGCGAAGGGCTCCTGTCCTGAGACCGCGCGGCCAGCCGGGCCAGGTCGTTCATCCCGAGCGTGGCGAGGGGCTCCTCAGAGTGACACGCGTCGCTGGTGGATTAACCCCGAACTGAGTTTGCCACCTTGAGCAAAATGGCCTCTTGCGACAGCCTTTCTCCTGTGCTACAATACCAACCAGCCACTCGCCAGCGCGATCCCCGCTGCCCACTTGCCCCCGGGAGGCGCCGTGGTGAAACCTGGGCCTCGCGTCTGCCGCGTCCTCGGCGTCGTCGCCATCCTCTCGCTGCTCCTGGGCAGTCTTCCCCCAACGCTCGTCGGCCAGGCCGACATGCCCGCTACCCGAGCCGAAGCTCCTGGCGGAGTTCCCGCCGTCGCCCCCGACGTCGTCCCGATCCACCCCGCGACCGGCGGTGAGCTCCGCTCGGCCGATGGCAAGACCACCATCCGGTTTCCCGCTGGCGCGGTCGCCGTCCCTGCCACGGCCCGACTCTCGCTCATCACCGGCCGAGCACCCCACTGGCCCTTCGACTGGCAGCCGTACGCCTTTGACGTGGACGTGCGTGACGCCGCCGACTCCCCCCTCAAGCGCTTCAACCGCCCCGTCACTGTCGCGGTCGCCTTCGCCGACGACGACGTCCGGGGCCTCGGCCGGACCACGCTGGCCCTCTACTCCTACGACGAGACCGCCCGGCAGTGGGTCAAGCTGCCCAGCCAGGTCGACCTGCGCCACCGCACGGTCTCCGCCGCCACCACGCACTTCTCGCCGGTCGGCCTCTGGGGCGAGCCGTTCCTCACGGCTCCGGCCGCCATCAAGTCCTTCCAGACCGATCTCTTCCCCGGCTCGGCCTCGTTCTCCTATCCCCTGGAGGTGATGCCCGGCCCGAACGGGCTCCAGCCCCGGCTGAACCTGACCTACTCCAGCGCCTCGGTGGACGAGATGAAGAGCGCCAACAGCCGCGGCTCGTGGGTGGGCGTCGGCTGGCACCTCGACCTTGGCGCGATCACCTACAACCCTCAGCGGGGCACCTTCTCCCTCAAGCTCGACGAGGTCGGCGACGAGCTGGTCGACCTGGGCAATGGCTATTACCGCACCAAGAAAGAGTCCTTCATCCGCATCCAGAAGGTCAGCCTGGGCGACACCTGGCAGCTCAAGAACAACCTGTCCTGGGTGATCTGGAGCAAGGACGGCACCGCCTACCGCTTCGGCCAGAAGGTCGACACCAACACCGGGGACTGGACCAACAACGGCGATGGGACCCATCGCGGGGTCGACGGCTCGCGGCACTTCTACGCCGACTGGGGCACGGACGGGGCCGGCCGGTGGGGCTACGTCCGGACCTACTACCGCTGGGACCTCGACTCCGTTCAGGATCCTCACGGCAACGCCCTATCGGTGTCGTACCGGGGCGTCGCCGATCAGCTCAACGTCGGGCCCGAATGCACCCTGTTCGGCGGCCAGAACGGGGAGTGCGTCGAGTGGAACACCAGTAGCCAGCCGTACGACCGTTCGAGCTACCCCTACGAGATTCGGTATTCGCTCAACGACGACGATGGTGCGGGTGGGGCTGCCCCCCGGCGCACGATCCGGTTCAGTCTCTCCTCCCGGCCGGATACGCCGTCGGGGGTCCAGACCTTCGATACCCATCGCCTCGACGCGATCCGGATGTACCTCGGGCTGAACGCCGAGACCCTGGTGCGCACGTATGCGTTCGGCTACGACACCAGCAGCTCCACGCAGCTTCGGCTGGCCAGCGTGACACTGTCTGGCGCCGACGGGACCAGTGCCTTACCGGCGACCACGCTCACGTACGAAAACAAGGACATCCGCTACCACGATCCCTCCAACAACATCTGGCGGACCTATTCCCAGCCCCGCCTGGTCACGGTCGCCAACGGCTACGGCGGCCGGGTGACGTTCAGCTACCGGGAGGACCCGGACCTCACCTACCGGCTGGCCTGGAGTCGACAGATCGTCGAGCGGCGCACGGTGTCGGACGGCCTGAGCAACGACGCCATCTCCACCTACACCTCTGCCGGCTGGCAGCACTACAAGCCAGCCGGGCGGAACTGGGAGGAGACCGAGTTTCGCGGCTACAACGTCGTCACGGTGACCGACCCGGCGGGCCACGTCTCCCACCATCGGTTCCACCAGGGCGTCGTCGGCGATGGCGACACCACCGCCGGGCCGCAGACGCTGGCCTATGAGGACGGGACCACCTTCGCCGACCGCGCCGACCTCGAGGGCAAGCCCTACGAGGAGGACCAGCACGAGGGAACCGGCCCGGCTCTTGCCCGCCAGGTCAGCCTCTGGAGCGCGAGCTCCGGCGGGTTCGTTCACCTCGATGAGGTCCGGACCTTCCGTGGCAGCCGACGGGCGACGACGACCTACCAGTACGATCCGGCCCGCCAGAACGGCGCCCAGTACGGCAACCGGACCGACATCTACGCGTGGGGCGAGGCCGACCCGGCGACCGGGCAGTGGTATCGCCACACCCAGACGGAGTACTTCCCCCGGACCGATACGGCCTACCTGGTCGACCGGCCGGCCCGGGTCCGGGTCTGGGAGAACAACGGGGCCAACGGCGACGGCGACTGGCGGAGCGAGACCTGGTACACCTACGACGGGAACCTGACCTGGAATAGCCTCCCGGGGACCCGCGGGCTGCTCACGGCCATCCGACGCAACAGCGAGCTCGGGCTGGTCGACGTGAGCTACGGGTACGACGGGTCCGGCAACCGGATTCGGGTCACCGAGCACGACCAGTATGGCACCAGCGCGGCGCTGGGGGCATCGCCCCGCACCACGACCATCGACTACGACCCCCTGTACCACACCTTCCCGATCACCACGACCAACCCGCTGGGGCAGCCGGAGATCATCCACGCCGACCCGGCCACCGGCCAGCTCGCCGACCGAACCGACGCCAACGGGGCGACCTGGCGCTACCAGTACGATTCGCTCCAGCGGATCGTTGCGGTTCGGTCGCCCAGCGAAGGGCCGAACGACCCGGCGACCGTGATCTACGAGTACGACACGGCCAGCACGCCGTACCAGCTCCTGACGAAGCGGCGACAGGACGACGGGGGGGCGAACCCGGCCGACTCCGTCGTCACCCGCCAGTTCTTCGACGGGTTCGGGCAACTGGTCCAGGAGTACGCCGACCACGAGCAGCCCAACGGGCAGGTCGGGTTCACGGTCAAGAACATCCACTACGACCCCCGGGGCCTGCTGGCCTGGGAGAGCGTGCCCCGACTGGTCGCGAGCGGGAGCAGCTTCGCCCGGGCCGAGTGGGACGACACCGCGAAGCCGCGTCGCCAGGAGGCGTCCGACGGGCTGGGCCGCCTGGGGCGGGTGACCAACCCGGACGGCTCGTTTACGGAGAGGACGTACGACGGGTGGGGGTGGGCGGTGGTCGACGAGAACAACCACCGGAAGCGGTTCGAACAGGACGCCTTTGGTCGGCTGAGCCGCGTGCGCGAGGATAGCGGAACGAACCCGTGGACCGAGTATGCGGTGACGAGCTACGCCTACGACGTCGGCGACAACCTCCGGTTCGTCACGGACGCGGCGGGGAACGTCACGGAGCTGCGGTACGACAAGCGAGGGCGGAAGACCGACCTGTTCGACCCGGACCTGGGGCACTGGGTGTACACGTCCGACGCCGACGGGAACCTGCGGACGCAGACGGACGCGAAGGGGCAGACGATCACCTTCGTCTACGACGCGCTCAATCGGCTCACGCGGAAGGAGTCGCCGGTGGGGACGGCGCTGGCCAGCTACGCCTACGACGGCAACCACGGCGACGCGACCTCCGCGGCCGTGGGTCGGCGGACCGGGATGACGGATGGCTCGGGGTCGACGAAGTGGTACTACGACCAGCGGGGGCGAGTCACCCGCGAAGAGAAGACGGTCGTCGGCGACGCCACCTACACCACGCGCGCCACCTTCAATGCGCTGGACCAGGTCCGCACGGTGACGTACCCCGACGGCGAGGTGGTGACGACCAGCTACGATGCGGCGACCCGGCTGAAGACGGTAAGCGGCAGCGCCGCCTATCTGGCCAGCGCGGCGTACAACGCCCCGGGGCAGCTCAAGACCCTCGGGCTGAACGGGGGGACGATCTCGACGAAGCTCGGCTACCACGGCTACAACGCGGCCGGGCTGGGGGACGCCGAGGATGCGCCCGGGGCCGGGGGATTGGCCAGCCTGGGGCGGCTGTGGCGGATCACGACCGTGGCCGGGGGCGCGACTCTCCAGAGCCTGGAGCACGGCTACGACGCGGTGGGCAACGTCACGCGGGTCGCCGACACGCGGGCGGGGAACCCGGGCGGGCGGCTGACCTTCGGGTACGACCATCGGGACCGACTGGTCAGCGCGGCGCCGGAGGCGGGGTCGGCCAACGGCTACCAGGAGACGTACACCTACAGCCGGCTGGGGAACATCACGGCGAAGAATGGCGTGCCGTGGAGCTACGAGAGCGCCCGCCCCCACGTCCTGAGCGCCACCCGGGACACCCGGCTGGTCCAGGATGGCTTCAGCTCGACGGCGAACTGGGCGCCGCAGAACGGGAGCGTCTGGTCGCTGGATGCCGGGCGGTACCGCCACAGCAGCTTCGCCTTCGAGACGTTCGGCTCGACGGCGAACTGGGCGCCCCAGAACGGGGCGACCTGGAGCCTGGAAGGGGGCGAGTACAGCAACCAGAGCGCCATCGTGGAGGACTTCACGGCCCACGCGAACAACTGGCAGCCGGTCAGCGGGAGCTGGAGCTGGGAGGTCGGGGGGACCTACCGGGGGGTGTCGGCCGGCGGGTGGGGGTTCACGTACCACCCGACGGCGGGGGCGACGACGGGCTACGCGGACTTCTGGGCGACGCTGAAACAGGTGGCGGCGAACAGCGGGGGGATGTCGCTGATCGTCAACTGGCAGGACAGCAACAACTTCTACATGGCCGAGCTGTGGCAGAACAACGTCTTTTTCCTGAGGCGGCAGGGGGGCGTGTTCACCAACCTGGGGTCGGCGCCGTTTCCCTGGTCGGCAGACACCTGGTACACCGTCAAGGTGAGCGTCCAGGCAAGCACCTATCGGGTGTACGTGAACGGGACGCGGTACCTGACCATCACCGACAGCACCTTCGGTCCCGGGAAGGTCGGGTTGGGCGCGGACACCGGCACGTTCGCCTACGACAACGTCAAGGTGTTCGACTGGAAGTACACGCTGTACAGCAGCCAGCAGTTCAACAGCCAGGATGGCGAGTACGTGGTGGACGGGAAGGACCTGGCGACGGGCGAGGATCGGGGGTCGATGACGCTGATCCTGCGGTGGCAGGATAGCAACAACCACTACAAGGTGGGGCTGTGGGGCGGGGCGCTGTTCTTCGCCAAGAAGCAGAACGGGCTGGAGAGCTGGCTGAGCTACGTGCTGTGGAGTTCGGCGCCGAACACCTGGTATCGGCTGCGGGTGAACGTGGCGGGGACGACGTATCGGGTGTACGTCAACGACGCGCTGCTGCTGACGGTGAGCGACGGCACGTTCACGACGGGGAAGGCGGGGCTGGGGAGCTTCGCCGGGCATCTGCACTACGACAACTTCCTGGTGCGGGAGCTGGAGTACGCGAAGCTGAACACCGGGCAGACGTTCGGCAACGCCGACGCGCAGGTGGAGGTGGCGACGCAGAACGAGACGGGGAGCTTCGCGGTGGGGCTGGCGTATCGGTGGCAGGACGTGGGGAACCACTACTTCGCGGAGGTGTGGGATCAGGGGGTGTACCTGTGGCGGAAGCAGGGGGGGTGGTTCACGAACCTGGCCTACGCGGCGTGGACGGCGCCGATCACGAAGCTGCGGGTGCGGATGGAGGGGGCGAACTTCCGGCTGTACGTGGACGACGCGGCGGGGGAGTGGGTGAAGGCGCTGGAGGTGAACGACGGGACGTTCGGGAGTGGGCCGATCGCGCTGGGGAGCTGGGGGGCGACGAACCGCTTCGACAACGTGCTGGTGACGGAGCTGCCGACGCCGGAGTACGGGTACGACGGGAACGGGAACCTGGTGAGCGGGGGTGGGCGGACGCTGAGCTGGGACGTGGAGAATCGGCTGAGCAGCCTGACGGTGGCGGGGCAGACGACGACGTACGGGTACGATGGGGACGGGGCGCTGGTGAAGAAAGTCGGGCCGAGCGGGACGACCGTGTACGTGGGGAAGGTGTGGGAGAAGGACCTGGGGACGGGGGAGGAGCGGAAGCACTACTTCGCGGGGGGTCGGCGGATCGCGGTGCGGGAGACGCAGGCGGGGGGGAGCTCGCAGGTGTTCTACCTGCTGGGCGACAACCTGGGCGGCACGGTGGGGTTGGTGAATGCCAGCGACCTGAGCCAGCAGGAGAGTCGGTACTACAGCTACGGGGAGAGCCGGACGAGCACGACAGGCCTGCCGACCGATCGGCTGTACGCGGGGTATCGGCTGGAGGGGGGCCCGGGGCTATACCAGGTGGGGGCGCGATGGTACGACCCGGCGCTGGGGCGGTTCATCCAGCCGGACACGATCGTGCCGGACCCGCAGAACCCGCAGGCGCTCAACCGGTACGCCTACGCCCTGAACAACCCGCTGAAGTACCGGGATCCCAGCGGTCACTGGGTGGAGACGGCCTGGGACGTTGGCAACATCATCTGGGACGCCTATGAGGTCAGCCAGGAGCCGTCGCTGCTCAACATCGGAGCGCTGGTCGTCGATGTGGGAGCGACATTGTTGCCGTTCGTTCCAGCGGGCGCCGGCATGGTGGTACGCGCGGGCAAGACTGCCAAGGCGGCCAATGAGGTTGTCTCGCACGCTGACGACGTCAAGGATGTCGCTCGGCTCGGCTCGCGAGCGGCGGACTTTGGCAAAGTGGCGCACATCAAGGGCTCGAACACCCTTCTGAACAAGTTGCTCCATCCGGCACCTCGGGTTGCGCAAGGCGCCGAGTACGAACTCGAGTTCGCTGTCGCCCACGCCGACGAGGTGGAGGAGATCGGCAGAGTGCTGGAGGTGGTCAAGGGTGGAGCCAAGGAGATCGACTTCGTACGGAAAGGTAATGTATTCGTAAACGTGAAGAACTATGATTGGACGAAGTATAATGATGTCGTGTTGAAGTTCGAAACCGAGACTATGGTGAAGCAGGCGAAAGAGTTCTTCAAGTACAACCCAACCGCGGTCGAGTATGTCTTCAAGGGCGGCGTACCCGATTCTGTCCGTCAAGCGCTGGAGGCCGCTGGCATTGTGGTGCAAGTCTGGCCATGAGTAGTCCACTCGACATTCGATTCCTAGATTCTCAGACCCTCGGCGGAACATGCCGGGCTGAGCATGTTGTCGGGGTCTTCTTGGAGACGGGCTTCGCCGTTGTGGAGTTCGCGGTCAACGGCCATCCAGCTCCCTGGCCAGGTGACGCCGACAGCGTGGCTCATCTCCTGAAGGCCGCCGACGAGACAAAGCAGTTCGACTTTCGAGCCTGGCACGACGAGCGACGCCTTGAGGTCTACCAGCACGTTGCATGGGACTTACCCGGGAAGGGTGGGAAGCATCTTGCCTGGATCGTCACGAGCACAGACAACACGCCATACTTCTGGCGGGAGGAGTACAATCCCGTTGCCTATTCTCAGTTCTTTCTCGATCTTGGCAAAAGGCTGTACGCCAAGTTGCAGCCAAGTTTCGGCTGGATCGACTTCGACTACGGCTTGACGACAACGCACGCAGACATCGAATCACTCGAACTCCCGGCCCTGTACTGGGCGAACTTCTTCGGCCCCTGCTATGTGGCCAAGTTCGGCCGTGAGCACATCTTGCGCGCCCCCGCTTGGCGGATCGAGGCATTGCCTGACGGCGGCCTGCTCTATGTGCTCGCTCCGTGCCCCGCGCTGGCCGACGAACACGTGTCGGCAGACGCTGTCAGGGCCCATTTCGGCGTGCCGAACGTCCGATAGTCCCGAACTCCTCCCCGCAGTGCCGGTCGGCGCGGGCATGGTGGTACGCGGGGGGAAAGCGGGGAAGGTTGCCGTTCAGGCAGCTACACACGCCGACGAGGTAGTAGACACGGCCAAAGCGGCGGACGCCGGTGTCCAGATGCAGGATCCTCTTCTCCAGACGGCCAGCCTGCTGCGCACCTGGACAGCCCAACTCGGTAGCAGCAGAGCGTGCCACTTCCTGATCCAGCCAGAGGCGCCGCGTCTGGACGCACCCATCGCGCTTGTCCACGCTCTGCGCATCGGGTTGGCGTTGCGGCGCGTCAGCGAACGTCTCTACGAAGGCGGCACATACGTTCGGTTGGTTGCCTTTGATCTGAAGCGTGTAGCCTCGCTTCTGGTCGACAAGCATCTGACAGAGGCCTCGTTGGGCGAAGATCGCGTCCATCGTCAGGGCCTTGAGGTTCAGGTACTGGACGAAGAGCTCCTCCAGATGAGCCCTAAGCACGCTCGGCTCCGCCTCGTGATCGGAGACGACCCACTGGGCCAAGCACAGCTTGAGGTCGTGGGCAAACACCGTCGGGATGCCGAAGGGCAGGCCCTCGCCATCCCGACTCTGGTGCTGTCAACACCGATTTGAAATTCCCCAAAATCACCGACTTGAAAGTCCCCAACCTAACTGCCAGAGGCTGGCTCTAGCGGGGCCCAGTGGCGAGCCCAGTCCTCAGCT
>JACPQP010000061.1 GCA_016190465.1 Chloroflexota bacterium | reverse complement strand
CGCCCCCATCAGGAACGAGAGGGGGCAGGGGGTGAGGTCACCCCGGGCGTGCCGATTCAGGCCTCTTCCATCCAGTGATCGACCGCACCCGGCTGGGGATCGCGGGTGCCGGCGCGCTGAAGCTCACGGATTCGCGCGACGAAGTCGTGCGGGAACCGCGTGTTGTACCGCTCGGCCAGGGAGGTCACGGCGTCCTCGGCCCTCCCCGGCAGGTCAAGCGGCTCGCCCCATTCCCAGCCATCCAGATACGCGCCAGCCTCGCAGCTCCCGTCGAACATCCCGATCGCGTCGATGCCTTCCTGGAACCGGCTATCGAGCATCCGCGACACGGCCCCATGCTCGTCGGTCGCCTTGACCTGGGAGGGAATCTCTTTCCAGTACATCACCCGGATAGTGGCCATTTGTCGACCTTTCTATAGTTGGGATTCACGACGCTCAATGGCGCCTGGCCGGTCAACACCCGCCGGACCTCCCGGGCGGTCAGCGCCTGGAGATCTGCGACGGCCGAGTAGTAGCCGGCGTGAGGGGTGCTCACCACGTTGTCGAGCTGGGCGAGCCGGTCGCCCACGGCCGGCGGCTCGGCAACCCGGACGTCCAGGCCGGCGCCGGCGATCTGCCTGGTGGTCAGGGCTTCGTAGAGCGCCACCTCGTCGACCAGTCCACCGCGGGACGTGTTGATGAGGATCGCCGTGGACTTCATCATCGCCAGCGTGCGGGCGTCAATGAGCGCCCGCGTCTGATCGGTGAGTGGACAGTGGAGCGAGATGACGTCGGCGGTCCGGAAGAGCGTATCCAGATCAACCGGACGAACCCCGAGCGCGGCGGCACGCTCGGCCGTCGCCGTTTTCAGGAGCGAGGGGGTATAGGCGATCACCTCCAGGCCAAAACCGCGCGCCCGAGGGATCACCTCGCGGGCGATTTTCCCCAGCCCGACCAGGCCGATTATCTTCCCGGTGAGTCGCCACATCGAAGGCCCACTCTCGCGCTCCCACCGGCCCTGGCGGACACTGCGGTCGGCGAAAGCGATCTTGCGAGTCAGCGCGAGGAGGAGCGCCATCGCCTGCTCGGCGACGTCGGCCTCACAGTAGCTTGGCACGTTCGTGACGGGGATGCCACAGGCGGTCGCGTGGGCGACGTCGATATTATCGACCCCGACTCCGGTCCGGGAGATGACGCGTAGCTCCGGTCGAGCGGCATCGATGACCACGCGGGTCGTCTTGGCCCAGTTGGTGATGATGCCGACGCAGCCACGCGCGAGCGAAGCCAGCGTTGGCTCGGCGCCATCGGGTGCTTCGATGAGCTCGACGCCAAGCTCGCCGAGCACGGCGCGCTCCACCTCCACCGTCGGGCCAACCCGGTCGGTGACGAGCACCCGCGAGGCCATAGAAACGCTTCCTCCGAATCGCGCAGGTCGCTCTCGCTGGCGGAGACCAGCGAGTCTGCCCACCGAGCGGTGATACACTCTGTCTATCACATCTGCCCGCAAAGGTCAAGGACTTATGGGGTGGTCTGCTGAAATGAACAGCAGGTGGTCTGACCAGGCGGATTGCCGATTTGCCTGGGGCGCATACCTGGTGAACGGGCAATCGGAAATCTCCACGGGGTGTCTTGGGAAACCAAGACTCGGCTTGACGAGCCACGTCGCCGCGCGATAGAATCACACCCGACACCCAACACCCGACCCCTCACATCCAAGGAGGAAGCGCGTGGTCACCGAGACTCAGACGGGTCCGAGCGCCGCGCCAGCCCGGACTGAAGATCCGTTTATCATCTGTGAAAACCTGGTAAAGATCTATAAGGTCGCCGACCTCGAGGCGGTGGCGCTCCAGGGGCTTGACCTTCAGGTCGCGAAGGGCGAGTTGTTGGCGATCATCGGGAATAGCGGCAGTGGGAAGACCACGCTGATGAACATTCTCGGTGGGTTGGATCGGCCGTCGGCCGGACGAGTGATCGTCGGGGGACGCGACCTCCTCAAGATGTCGGAGCTCCAGCTTGTCCAGTACAAGCGCGATTCGGTTGGCTTCGTCTGGCAGCAGACCAGCCGCAACTTGATCCCCTACCTGACCGCTCTGGAGAACGTCGAACTCCCGACGGTGATTGCCGGCCGCGCTGGCCGTAAGTCAAGGGCGTGGGCGGAGGAGATGCTCACTGCGGTTGGCCTCGGCAAACGGATGAGGCACAAGCTGAGCGAGCTGTCCGGCGGTGAGCAACAGCGGGTCGCGATCGCCATCGGGATGGCGAACAATCCGCCACTCTTGCTCGCCGACGAGCCGACCGGCTCCGTCGACAACCGGACGGCGCAGACGATCTTCGACATCTTCCACCAGGTCCGAAACACCTACGGAACGACCATTATCATCGTCACGCACGACCGCAAGGTCATGTCGAAAGTCGACCGAGTCGTGGCGATCCGCGACGGGAAGACGAGCACGGAGATGGTGCGCCGGATCGCCTTCAATCTGGCGGACTTCGCGGAGGGCAACATCACCCTGGGCGAAACCCACGACGAGTACGTCGTGCTCGATGCCGCTGGCCGGTTGCAGATCCCCCGCGAGTACCTGGAGCGTCTGGGCATCAAGGGGAAAGTCCTGGTCGATATGGTCGATGGGGAGATCGTGATTCGACCAGTGCCGGATGTGGGTACGCCGTTGCCGAATGGTTCTGGCTCGACCAGTGATCGTCCGCGGCCGGGGCCATCAGGTCCGGCGCCATCAGGACCGGGGCAATCAGAAAAGGGGCGATGAGAGCAAATGGTGTCAAAAGAGATCGTCCGCGTCGTCGGGGTCGAACGCGTCTACCGGGCTGGCCACGAAGAGGTCCGGGCGCTCCGGAGCGTGGACCTCACGGTTCATCAGGGCAAGATGATCGCGCTGATGGGGCGCTCCGGCTCTGGCAAGACGACGCTGCTCAATATCATCGGTGGCCTCGACCGCCCCACCGCGGGCCAGGTCTGGATCGGTGGACAGTTGCTCAGCCAGCTTCCAGACCAGGCGCTGACCGAGCTCCGGCGGAACCAGATCGGCTTTGTCTTTCAGTCGTTTGCCCTCATCCCGGTGCTTTCGGCACTGGAAAACGTCGAGCTGCCCATGCACATCGCTGGTGTGCCGCGGGGCGCGCGCCACCAGCGCGCGCTCGATCTGCTCCACCTCGTCGGGCTGACCAAGCGGGTCCACCACCGGCCCTTCGAGCTCAGTGGTGGCGAGCAGCAGCGGGTTGGCATCGCTCGTGCACTGGCGAATCAGCCGTCGCTCCTCCTTGCCGACGAGCCGACAGGGGAGCTTGACAGTGTCACCGGGCTCCAGATCCTCAAGCTCTTCCTCCGCATCGCGAGCGATGGGGTGACGGTGGTCATCGCGACGCACGATCCGACCGTGAGTGAGATCGCGCACGAGACGTATGACCTGGTCGACGGCGTGCTCGGACTGCGGGAGCCGGAGCTGGCGGAAATCGTCTAGTTCCCTCTCCCTCAGGGAGAGGGAATGGGGAGAGGTCGGCGAGGGAGAGGGCGACAGCATGCGTGTGCTCATTCTCGGGTGTGGACGGATCGGCTCGAAGCTGGCGGAGATGCTCGATCGCGATGGGCACTACGTCACGGTGATGGATTCCAACCCGGAGGCGTTTCAGCGCCTCAGCCCGACCTTTCGTGGTGAGGCGGTCGTCGGAGTCGGCATTGACGAAGATGCGCTCCGCCACGCGGGGATCGAGCAGGCGGATGCGTTCGTGGCGCTGACCGAGGGCGACAACACCAACGTGATGGCCTCGCAGATCGCGCAACAGATCTTCCACGTGCCTCAGGTCATCAGTCAGATCAAAGATCCGATCCGCGAGGATCTCTACCGTCTCATCGGTGTCGAAACCCTGTGCCCGACGCTGATGGGGGCCGACGAGATTCTCAACAAGATCAACGTGCCTCTTCCGCCGTCAGACGATCGCGCAGGCGCGAAAACGTCGACCGAGGCATGAGGCGTGCTGCCACTACCTCGTCGGCGCTGGTGAACGCTCCCTGCCGAGCGCGGTACTCGACGATTCGGCGCGCGATCACCGGCCCGATGCCCGGCAGTGCTTCCAACTCCTCGGCCGTCGCCGTGTTCAGGTCGACCAGACGATTGGTCTGGCCGAGGCGGCCGGCCACGGGGGCGGCGACCGGCGATGCCTCCCGGATATCCGATGGCGCCACTACGGTGACCGCGGAGCGCGGCTGGCGAAGGAGCCAGAGCGCGGCACCCACGGTGATGATGAGTAACAGCAGCACCGATGCGCCAGTGCGGCGTTGGCCGAGCGAGGCCACCTCAGGAGACGTGCTGCTTGAGGCGCTGCATCAAGCGCTCTTTGGGCATATATCCGACCAGACGTTCGACAGGCTGACCGTCCTTGAACAGGATGAGAGTGGGGATGCTCATCACCCCGAAGCGCTGCGCCGTCTCGGGGTTCTCGTCGACGTCAAGCTTGGCGATCTTGAGTCGCCCCTCTTCTTCCCTGGCAACTTCCTCCAGGATCGGCGCGATCAAGCGGCATGGACCGCACCACGCTGCCCAAAAGTCGACGAGGACCGGCCCAGAGGTGCGGACGACCTCTGCGTCAAACGTGTTGTCCGTAACCGGTACTGGCTTCGCCATGCTGCGGAACCTCCTGTGGCGGCCGGACGATGGCCGAATGGCAGAGTCACGCCCGCCTGTTCATAATCTCTGCTATTCTACCACGCGCCCGGTCTATCCGCCGCGAGCCCCACGGTAAGCTTATTGTCTGCAAAGCGCGTGCCGCGGCCCCTGCCACGCCATTCGCGCCTGAAGCGCCCGGAACCCGCTGTCCCCATACCCTGCCAAGGGTGAGGAGAGAGGAGGGAGGGGCGAGGCGGCGTCCCTCCTCTCTCCTCGCCCGGTGGTGGGGCACGTGCCCCACCAAGGGGAAAGAGTATATAATGGCGACGAGCCGGGCAAACAGATTGATCGTTCGGTTGATAGATAGGCCGATACGGTTGGGTGGAGGTGGCTGTTGATGGATGACCCTCGAGGGTGGCCGGGCTCGGTTTCCCGTAGACAGCAAGCAGGCTTGAGGCGGGCGGCGGTGCTGGTCGGTCTCATCGTCGCGCTCGTGCTCATCTACAGCCTCGCATTCTGGGTTCTGCCGCGAAGCGAGCGGGTAACGGCTCCACCCAGGAGCACACCCGCATCAAATCCGACGCCCGGTCTATCGGCCGCGATCCCCACGGTCCCTCTGGCTGCGCCGGTCGCTACGCCCACGCTCACCACCACGCCGACACTCCTCCCATCGCCGACTGCCACGGCCACTCGAACGTCGTCTGCCACGCCGACGCCCACCGCGACGGCAACGCTCACCCCAACGGCCACGGTCGCCCTGGCCAGTCAGTTCGCCCGGAAGCCGATTGCCCTCATGGTCGAGAACCATCCTGACGCCCGCCCGCAGAGCGGCCTCAACCGGGCGGACGTCGTCTACGAAGTGGTCACCGAGGGGTTCATCACCCGGTTCCTCGCCATCTTCGCCAACCACGACGCGGAGGTCGTCGGTCCCATCCGCTCGGCTCGCCACTACTTCGTTGCCCTCGCCGCCGAGTACAACGCCATTCTTGGTCACGCCGGAGCCAGCCCCCAGGGCTTCCAAGCGATCGAGCGAACCGGTCTGGTCACGGTCGACAACAACTTCGGCGAGGGCAAGTTCTACCGCATTCGCGACCGGGTCGCGCCGCACAACCTGTACACGAGCGTCGGCGGCGTGCGCTCGTCGGCCAGCGACCGGGGATCGGCGACGCTCTCCGGCATCGAGTACAAGCCCGACGCGCCACTGCGCCCGGCAAACGTCGAGGCGATACGAGTCACCTATCCCGATGGGTACTACGTCCAGTAT
Source organism: Chloroflexota bacterium (assembly GCA_016190465.1). Taxonomy (GTDB): domain Bacteria; phylum Chloroflexota; class UBA6077; order FW602-bin22; family JACPQP01; genus JACPQP01. Next base: position 3,526 of record JACPQP010000061.1, on the reverse strand, counting down.
CGCTACGATTCGGCGAGCAACAGCTACTTACGATTCATGCTGGGCCAGCCACACGTCGACGCCTACGACGGGGCGCAGTACCGCCCGAGAAATGTCGTGGTCCAGTTCGTCCGGATCTGGCCGATTCCGGGGGACGACGCTGGTCGGGTCGATATGGAGCTGACCGGCTCCGGCCCGGCCTACGTGTTTCAGGACGGACGCGTCGTCAAGGGGACCTGGGTCAAGCGGTCCGAGACCGGTCCCACCCGGTTCCGCGACGCCGAGGGGCAGCCGGTCCGCCTCAATGCCGGACCGACCTGGATCCAGATCGTCCACACCACCGGTTCGATCCGGTACGAGTAGCGGTGGGAACCACCGATGCACACCGATAGACACCGGTGGCTCACAGCGCGATGAGACTCGTCTGGTAGAAGTAGGTGAACAACTGATCCCAGTACCCTGGCTGGTGGAGCAGCCGATCGATGCGCTCGCCCATCTGTTGGGGCGTCAGCGGGGTGATCAGGACGCTGGGGCGCCGCTGCTCGCGGCGCGCCTCGATCACCGTCGACAGGTGTTCGACCTCGTGCGGGTGCTCTGGATTGACGCCCGGCAGGACCAGCAGGTCGGTGTAGCGCATGTGATAGACCATGTCCTGCGTCACGCGCCCGGCGATGCGGTACTCGAGGGAGAGGTGGTCGGCACTGGGCGGGGTCAGGGAGACCAGCTCGACCTTCATCATATAGGCGTTGAGCGCAAAGTCGCGCCAGGGCACCACGTAGAACGAGAAGAGCGGCCGCAGTTCGTTCAGCCGGTCGGTGATGAACTGGGCGACTCGCGTCGTCCGGGGACGGGGTGAGTTGAAGATGAGCCAGCCCTGGCCTTCCCGCAGTCGCGACTCGAAGCTCGCGAAGTATTGCGTCAGCCGGGCGAGCAAGTCACGGTCTTGGAGCGAGACTTCGCTCAGCATCGGTCATCCCCCCACGAACGAAAGCAGTCGGTGTCCATCTGCGGTTTCCGTCCGCCGCCCTCCGTCCGGATTCCCACCGCGGGTCTTGGCGGGCACGTTCGATGACACCGCAATTGTACCATGCTCCGTACACAGCCACGTGGGGCCGGGGCGGCGGGGGGGTGCCCACACGTTTGTGAGAATCTCCGGAAAGCCCTATAATGGCGCCAGAGCGCGGGGCGCCGGATCCTCAGGCCGGATCCTCAGAAATCAGGGAGGTCGACGATGATCTGTACTCACTGCGGTGCTTCTACCGCAGTAGGTGATAACTTCTGCCGCTACTGTGGCACCCCATTGCGCATTGTTCGCCTGCCGGCGAACCTGTCCCAGCGCGTCCCGATGGTGTGGCAGCCGACAACCGTCTGGCGGGGGCTCGCCGCGGTGGCGGTGGGAACGGCGCTGGAGCTGTTGCGGCGTGAGCTGGTGCGCCGGCTGGAGAGCGATGGCCAGCCGGCGATGCCCCGGGGGTTGGGGGCCGTCCTCACCCCTCGCCCCTCTCCCCGTGGGAGAGGGGTAGGGGGTGAGGGCGGCCCCCAACCCCCGGCATCCGACACCCGGCACCCGACACTCCACGGGGTGGTCGAAGAGGTCTTGCTCGTGCGCCGACTGCGCCACCTGTAGAATTGGCACACCACTTGCGAGACTCTTGACGAGAGGCGCTTCATGACGTCGCTGATCGTGCTCCCCACCTATAACGAACGGGCGAACCTGGCTCGGATCGTTCCGTCGATTCTGGCCCAGGGCGATTTTCACGTGCTCGTGGTCGACGATAGCTCGCCCGATGGCACCGGGAAGCTTGCCGATCAGCTTGCCGCCACCGCGAACGGACGGGTCGCGGTGATCCATCGCGCGGGGAAGCTTGGCCTGGGGACTGCCTACATCGCCGGGTTCAAGTATGCGCTCGCGCGCGAGTATGAGTACATCTTCGAGATGGACGCCGATTTCTCGCACAACCCCGCCTATCTTCCCCACTTCCTCGCGGCGATCCGGCACGCCGACGTGGTGATTGGCTCACGATACATCCGTGGGGGCGGGACACAGCACTGGTCGTTCATCCGCCAGTTGATCAGCCGGGGCGCCGGCCTCTACACGCGGCTCGTCCTGGGCCTGCCGGTCAGCGATCCGACCAGCGGCTTCAAGTGTTTCCGCCGGGCCGTCCTCGCGGCGCTCAATCTGGATTCGATCCGCTCGAACGGCTACTCGTTCCAGATTGAGATGAACTGGCGATGTTACCGGAAGGGGTTTCGGATCGCCGAGGTGCCAATCGTTTTTCCCGACCGTGCGGAGGGCCAGTCGAAGATGTCTGGCCGGATTGTCCTGGAGGCGATGTGGGTTGTGTGGAAGCTCCGCTTCGACCGCTGCGAGCCGGCCAGCGAAGAGGGAGCGATTCTCGTATGATTGGGACCACCGCGCAACGGTTGATCCAGGTCCGCTTCCTCCGGTTCTGCGTCGTCGGCCTGAGCGGCGTCGTGGTCAACTACGCCCTGCTCTTCACCCTCCACGGCCTGCTTCGGCTTCCTCTCCTGATTGCCTCGGCCATCGCGGTGCAAACGGCGATCGTCAACAACTACCTGTGGAACCACTGGTGGACCTGGGCCGCCGGTCCCTTGACCCTCGGGCGGGGGCTGAAATTCAACTTTGTGTCGCTGGGCGGGCTCGTCATCTCGGTGGCCGCGCTCAACCTGCTCGTGAGCTGGCTCTCGCTCCACTACCTGATCGCGAACCTCGTCGCCATCGGGATCGCGATGATCTGGAACTTCGCGGTCAACTCGGCGTGGACGTTCCAGAACTAGCTCCGCGCAAATAGCCCCAACCCAGGGAGCACCGGCCAACTCCAGACAAGCGGCAGAGGATACGCGCGCCCCACGATCAGATGGCGGGGAATGGGGCCGAAAATGTGGGAGTCGTAGCTGTTGTTGCGGTTGTCCCCCAGCACGAAGTAGTGGCCGGCGGGGATCGTTCGCGGCTCGAGCGGGTAAGTGATTGGGGTGCTCGCGTATGGCTCGGCGAGGGGGTTGCCATTCAGGAAGACGACCCCGTCGCGGGCGGCGATCGTGTCTCCTGGCACGCCGATCACCCGCTTGATGAGCGGAGGGGTGGAGCCGTTCGGGTTCGAAAACACGACGATATCGCCGCGCTCCGGTCCGCCAAATGGCTCGAACGGCAGGTTCACCCCTTTTGGATCCGCGGCGTGGACCCGCGAGACGAACGGAAAGGGAAGCGACAGGTCGATCTCGAGGTAGGCCGCGCGGTAGACCAGCAGGTACTGCCCCTCTCGCAGCGTCGGCTCCATGCTCCGCTGCTCGACGCGGAAGGTCTGGACGACCTGGCGGCTCAGCAAGAAGATGAAGGCGCCGAGGATGATCGCCTCGACGACCTCTCGCGCAAACGATCGCAACCGTCGCTCCTCTGGCCCGGTGGCCGCTACCTCGACTGATTGTCCAATGACCTCATTCTACTTTTCGATCGGGCCCGCGTCAAGCAAGAGACGCCCTCACCCCTCGCCCCTCTCCCACGGGGAGAGGGGTAGGGGGTGAGGGG
>JACPQP010000577.1 GCA_016190465.1 Chloroflexota bacterium | reverse complement strand
CTCAGGAACGGCGGGCAGGGGGTGAGGTCCGGCCCCGCACCCATTGGCCGGCACCTTGTACCACACGCCTCGACGACAGGCAAGAGGGCACGGCCCGGCTTCGTCGGTGTGGTATGATGGGCCAACCACTGTGGCATCTCTGGCAGAACCCGAGCGAGGAGATTGCGGCTCAGGTGTTCTACGACACCTACGCCGGGATGGTTCTCCCGGGCGCCGCGAGCGCTTTCACGATCTTCCTCTTGCGCCAGTTCTTCCTCAGCATCCCCCGGGAGATCGAGGAGGCGGCGCTGGTCGAGGGCTGCTCGGCGTGGGGCGTCCTCCAACACGTCACGCTGCCCCTGTCGCGGCCGATCCTCGTGGTGGTGATGCTGGGGAGCGTTCAGGGGTCCTTCGAGAGCTTCATCTGGCCCTTGATCGTCACGCGAACCGACTCCATCCGACCCGTTGCCGTGGCCATCGCGATGCTCTCCAGCGGCTGGGGAGTCTCGAATCCCGTGGTTCTCCAGGCCGCGCTGGTGATGATGGTGCTCCCCGTCGTGGTGATCGCCCTCTTCGCCCAGCAGCACATCGTCAAGGGATTCGCCCGCGCGCTGGTTATCGGCTAAATCGTTCGGCACCGGGCTTGCTCCCCGCTCGCCGGCTCCAGCAACCGCAGATGAACGCGGCCCTCACCCCCTACCCCTCTCCCCGTGGGACAAGATCAGGAACGGCGGCGAGGGGTGAGGGCGGCGTTCATCTGCGGTTCCCGTCCGTCCCGGGCTATGGAGCATTCGACCGCGCAGCGCAGGGAGCGCCGGATCATTTAGCCGGAATGAGCCTGGAGTGGCGCGTCATCAACCCGAAGCCGCCGAACAACCGGGAACATTTCGGGTCGCCCCGTCGTCTACAATACATGTGGACCTCGATCCACGTGGATACGTCGAGCGATACGGGGTCAAGGAGAACACACGGATGGGAACCAGGGTGTGGTACGTCGTGGTGGGTCGCTGCCTGCTGGGCCTGTTGCTGTTCGCGGGCCTGGTCGTCGCCAACGCGTGCGGTCCCGGGGGCGCACTGGGAGGACTGGCGCCAGCCAGGGCGGATCTGACCGAGAACGCGCTCAAGAGCGCCAGGTACCAGTTGCCGGATCTGGGGGAGTTCCAACTGAGGGACGGCGCCTTTGAACAGAAGTATGGCGAGGGCGCCAGCCAGGTAAACAAGGTCAGCTTCCAGACGGTGGCGATCGGCGACCTGAACGGCGACCGCGCCGGAGACGCGGCGGTGATCCTGTGGCACACGGGCGGCGGTTCGGGCACGTTTGTCTACCTGGTGGCGGTTGCCAACCAGAACGGCGCCCCGCAACAGGTGGCCACCGATCTCCTCGGGGATCGGGTGAAGATCAAGGCCCTGGCCGTCCAGGACGGGAAGATCGTGGTGGAGATGGTGACCTTCGGTCCGCGTGATCCCCGGTGCTGCCCCTCGCAGGGGGAGACCCGCTCGTACCGGCTGGAGCAAGGCGCCCTGAAGCGGTGATGCCCCCGGCCACTCACCCCCAGTACAGCCGCATCCCCAGCTCGTGGTCCATCCGCTGGGGGTGGCCCGCCGGGTGCGGAGGGTGACGGAACGGGTCGCGGTAGAGGTTGCGGGCAAGCGCCCGGCCCTCGGCATCGCGGAGCGTCAGCGCGACGCAGCGCACCGACTCCGGCGGCACCGGAAACCGGAGATCGCCGACGCGCACCCGCGCGTCCGGGCCCAGCGCGAAGCGGGCCTCGCCGCGCGCGACCACTTCACCCTCCTCGGTCGTCACCACCCACTCCGCCACGCACGTCCCCCAATCCGCGAGCAGGTCGTTCACGGCCCAGAGGGCCACCGGGCCGTCCCGGTGCTCCATGAGGATCCCGATGGGGGCGTTGCTCTCCTCCAGGGCACGGAGCCCGCCCCCGCTGCCCTCCCCCTTGGGGCACCCCCAGTGGTCGTACACGCCATAGAAGCTCTGCGGGCACAGGTCGATCCACATGAACTGGAAGTAGCCGGCGCACGGCGCGTACTTCTGGATGCGGTAATGCTCGACATAATACTTGGTCAGGCGGTACTGGTAGTCGTGGAGCTCGCCGATCCGGGGGAGCACCCTGGCGAGCCGCGCGGCCATCCGCGGCACCCGGTGCACACGGGCGGCGGCCGGCGGCGCGTCGAACCCGAACTCGGTGCACAGCTTCTCGGTCGTCCCGTGGACGTCCGTGTAGTGGGTCTCGTTCCCGTCCAGCGAGCCGAGGTAGGTGTGGCTGTCGCCACTCTCGGGGTCGTCCGGATGCCCCGAGCTCTTGATGGTGGGACGGGTCGGGTCCAGATGCCTCGCCGCCGCGACGAGCTGTGGGCCGGGTTGGCTTCTCGCCAGCTCGCTCTGCTGCCCGCCACCCGGCTCGTTCAGGCAGACCCAGCAGATGACGGAGGGATGGTTCCGCAGCCGCCGGATCAAGGCGCCGAAGACGCCGACACAGCGCTCGGTGAACCGCGCCTCGACCGGATGGAACCAGTTGAGATCGGAATCCTGCAAGACGACCACGCCCAGCCGGTCGCAGACCTCGTAGAACTCGGGATTCTCCACGTGCACGTGGACGCGGACGGCGTTCATGCCGGCCCGAACCATCGCCGCGACATCGCGCTCGTACCGCCCGCGGTCCACCGCCGAGAGGTAGCAATCGGGGAAGTAGCTCGTGCCCCGCAGGAAGATCGGCCGGCCGTTCAGGAGAAACGTGGTCTCGCTCGGGCTGCGCCGGAGGCCCACCGTCCGGATCCCGATCTGCTCGCCGGCCACGAGCGGCGTTCGGCCGTCCGCCCGAAGCGCGAGCTCCAGCCGATAGAGCGACGGCCCGCCCCGGTCCCAGGTGGACCAGAGCCGCGGTCGCTCGATGGCAAGGGTAGCCTCCAGCGTGGTCGTTCCGCCCCGCAGCGTGACCGGACGGATGGCCGCCGCCACCGGGAGCCCCTCGGGCTCGGAGAAGATGCGGACCGCGAACTCGGCGTCCCGCTCCCCCTCGGCCAGCGCCACCGGCCAGGCGACGGCAACCTCTGCCGTCGCCGCGTCGTCGACGACGGTCGCCACGACGCAGGGGTCGGCGACGGCGCGCAGCCCGTCGTGGAAGAGCAGCCGAACGGGGCGCCAGATCCCCACCGGGTTCACGTCGCGCTGGATGAAGGTGTCGCAGTGCTCGTAGGTCCCCTTCACCATCTGCCGGAGGACGGAGCTGAAGCGGCGCGCCTCGCGCCCGGGCACGATCTCGGTGTCCCAGGGCGAGGACACCTTCACCACCAGCACGTTCGGCCGGTCGTGGCGCAGGAGGTGCCCCACCTCGAACTCGAACGGCTCGAAGTAGCCCTCGTGCTCGCCGAGCAGCGCCTCGTTGAGCCAGACGCTGGCGTAGTAGTCCACCCCCTCGAACCGCAGGGTGGCCCCGCGTCCCGCCACGCCCTCGGGCACCCGGAACTCCAGGCGGTACCACCAGGGGTGGTCGTTGAAGTGGCGGAGCGCCCGCCCGAAGTAGGGCTGCTCGGCGAAGAGGAGCTGGAGGTGGGCCAGCCGATCGATCGGCTCCCAATCCGAGACAGCGCGCCCGACCTGGCGCGGGTCCCAGTCGACGCGGTAGAGCCCGTGTTGCTCGCCCAGGTCGTGAACGTCCTGGACGACGCGCCAGCCGTCGACCAGGTTGATCTCCATCCCGCTCACCCCTTCTTACCTCCCCATGTCACCCTTTGACCGCCCCCGCCGTCATCCCCCGCATGAACTGCTCGGAGAGCGCCAGATAAAGGACGACGATCGGCAGGATGCTGACGACGAGTCCGGCCGCCAGGCCGCCGACGTCGAGGTAGTATTCCCCCACCCAGCGCCAGGAGGCCAGCGGGATGGTGTTCAGCTCGGGCTTGGTGACCAGCGTCAGCGCGTAAAGGAACTCGTTCCAGAAGTTGATGAAGTTGAAGACCAGTGTCGTCGCCACGGCCGGGCGGGCGATTGGCAGCATCACTCGCCAGTACATGCCCCAGTCGCTGCACCCGTCGATGCGCGCGGCGTCCTCGATCTCCGTCGGGATCTGCGCGAAAAACGCGCGCAGGAGGTAGGTGTTGAACGCGATCGCGGTCGCCGGATAGACCAGCATCAGCGCCCAGCGCGTGTTGTAGATGTCGTAGGTAACCGTGAGCTGAAAGAGCGACAGGAGCGTGATCTGCGGCGGGAAGAACATCGAGAGGAAGACGAAGATGAAGACCATTCCTCGGCCGGGGAAGTCGTACCGGGGGCGGCCGAAAGCGTACGAGGCCATCGTCGTGACGACGGTCACGATCACGAGAGCCGGGCCGACGACGAGGATGCTGTTCAGGATGTAGGTGCCGAAGCCGAAGCCGCCGTTCTCCAGGCCGGCGCGGTCGAGCCAGGCCGCGGTGGCCTCCGGCCAAATGCCCACCGCCTCGCCCATCGCCAGCAGGTCTGGCTTGGCGGGGAGCAGCGCGTAGGTGTAGTTGTAGGTGTGGAATGGGATCGGCAGACCGTACGGGTTATTGTTGATCTCGTTCGTCAGGCGGAACGACATCATCAGCGTCCAGACGAACGGCCCCAGCAGGATCGCCGTGACCACGCCCAACGGGATGAACAGCAGCAACCGGGAGAGTCGGCGGCTCGCGAGCGCGAGCGTGCGCCGCCGACTCGCGGCGGCGGCGCCCTGGGCGGTCCTCATCTCAGAACTCCACGATCTCGCGGCGTTGGAGCACGCGCTGAAAGAGCATCGCCAGGCCAAAGACGACGAAGAACCAGATGACCGCGATGGCCGAGGGGTAGCCCAGGTCCAGGGTCTGCCAGTTGAAGGCCCGCTTCTGCATGTAGGTGGCGACGGTCTCGGTCGAGTAGACCGGGCCCCCCTGGGTAGTCACCCAGACGGCGGCGAACGCCTCCATCTTGCCCATGAAGCAGAGGACCAGCAGATTGACGATGGTCACGCGCAGCAGGGGGACGACGATCGAGACCAGGATCTGCCGGCGGTTGCAGCCATCCATCCGCGCGGCGTCGAACAGCTCGGCCGGGATCGAGCTGATCGCGGCCAGCAGGATCACCAGGTTGAACCCCACCTGCTTCCAGGTAGTCATGGCGATGAGGGCCGGCAACGCCGTGTCCAGGCGACCAAGCCAGTTGACGGCCAGCGCGTCGAGGCTCACCAGCCGCAGGAGGGTGTTGACGATGCCCCACTCGTAGTTGTAGATCCACCGGAACATGATGCCCACGACGACCCAGGAGATGAGGACCGGCGTGAACCAGGCGAAGCGGAAGAAGCGGGCGAAAGGCACCTTGAGATACAGCAGATAGGCCAGGAGAAGGGCGATAGGGATCTCCAGGAACGGCGAGACGAGCGCCCAGGTCAGGCTGTGCTCGACGGCGAGGCGAAAGGTGTTGTCGCCCCACGCGAGGGTCAGCGGGACGACGCCGGCGACCATCTGGGCCGGCTGGGTGGTCACCTCCGGGCGCGGGATGAGCCGGTCGTAATGCTGGGCACCGACGTAGGTGTACCGGATGCCGGAGGCGCCGAACACCTGGAGCCGGTTCACGCTGTTGTAGAAGGTCATGCCGACCGGCACGATGATGAACGCGCAGTAGAGCGCCAGGGCCGGCCCCAGGAAGAGGCAGATCGAGCGCCATGGATAGCGGCGGGCCTCCCGCCCGGCCCCGGCCCGACCCCTTGTCAGCGGTATGTTCAGCGCCATTCTCCTCCTCCTCTGTGCTCCTGGTGTCCTTGTGGTCAAACCCGGGCTCCGGGCTCCACACAAAGACACGAAGCGAGACGCGGGGGCTACGCTGACGTGCGCCCCTTGTCCAGGATCTCGATCGCCTTGTCCACGGTGATCAGGTTCTGCGGGATGCCCTCGTTCAGGGCCGACTTGATCGCCTCCTCCAGGGCCGGCGGCGTGGTCATGTTGAAGGTGCAGTACCGCTGCCCCTCATGCGTGCGGGCGAACTCCTCGGCGTACCACTGCATCGGCCCCTGGGGCACCTGCTTCGGGTCGGTCTTCAGCTCGGTGGGCACGTAGGTGTAGCCGAGCCAGATGCTGCCGTACCTGGTGGTCATAAACGAGCGGATCAGGTCCAGGGCGACTTCCCTGGCCTTGCTCATGCTGGCCGGCGAGCCGCCACCGCCGCCACCGCCGCCAACCTTGAGGCCGCTCCCCTTGCCGTTGGGGAAGGTGGGGTATCTCAGCCAGGAGATGCGGAAGTCTGCCGGCTGACCGCCCTTCTCCGGAGGCACGAAGGCCCGGCCAGCGTACCAGGTGCCCACCAGAAACATCGCGGCCCGCGGCAGGTCCTTGCCGGGCGGCGGGGTATGGAAGTACTGATGGCTCTCGGCCAGCTTCATCGTGGCGTACGTCGGGGGCATGACCGGGATCTTGGAGAGCCTGGCGCCCCACTCCAGGACCGGGCGGACGGCGGGGTTCGTCCACTCCAGTTTGCCACTCAGCAGCTTCTTCGTGTCGTCGCAGGCGAGCGCGGCCAGCAGGCCGAAGTGGAACAGGAAGCGGCCCGGGTAGGCGCGGTCGCCGATGCCCTGGGCGAAGGGATCGAACCCGCCTGTGCGAATCTTCTGGCAGACCTCGACGAACTGGTCGGCGGTGTACTGCTTGTCGTCGGGAACCTTGATCCCGAGCTTGTCGAAGATCTTGGGGTTGTAGTAGATCTCATCGCTCCCCGACTCCAGGGGGGGATCCCAGACGCCGGTCTTCCCGGCGATCGTCCTGGTCGCGCGTTCCCTGGCCCCCTCCATGAACTGGGACCAGTCCAGCACGTTCGTCAGGTCCTCGAACCAGCCCGCCTCGATGAACGCGATCTCCGGGCCATACATCATGTCGGGGAAGTCCTTGCCCGCGATGAAGGCGTTCTTGGCAACCGGGTACATCTCGGCCTTCTGCCACCACCGGATGTTGATCTGGACGTTGGAGTGCGCCTTCTGGTAGTCTTCGATGAACTGATTGATGACCTTCTTCTTGCTGTCCTCCTCCGCCCAGTGATGCCACCAGACGATGGTGGTCCTGGCCGCCGCGGCCGGCTTGGGCGCCACCGTGGGCGCCGGCGCCGGGGTGGGTGCCAGGGTGGGTACCGGCGTGGGCGCCGCGGGCTTGGGCGCCGTGGTGGGGGTCGGCGCGGCCGCGGCCGGCTTTGGTTGCTCGGTGGGCGGGGCCGGCGCCCTGGTCGGCGGCACGGGCGTGGGCGTGGGTGGTGCCGCGCAGGCGGCCAACAGTGCACCCGCGCCAGCGCTCGTCAGCAGGCCCGCTACTCGGATGAAAGCTCGCCGGGAAAGCTGCCAGGTCATATGATCTACCTCCTTAACAGAACACATCCACGCATAGGCGTTCGCGACAAACGACGCACAACGGGCACGCTATCGCTTCATTCGGCTGTCACCACCACCTTTTCAACCCTCTTTGCTCTGGGCGCGTGCGTGGAAAGGCGTCACACCCCTCAACGGGTGATCCGCGTCAGGTGAAGGACCAGATCCGACCGGAAGGTGGGCACGGCCACTGCCCAGCCCTGGGCAGCGCCCCCGTGTCCCCGCGTCCCCGCATCCGCCCTCTCCGCGTCGCCCGCCGTTCCTGAACTGGGCCCCGTCGCCGATACTCCCCGTCGGGGGTCAGGGAGTGAAGTCACTCCCGCCGTCCCTGTGTCCCCGCGTCCCTGCCCGGCGGCGGATACGTCGGCCCAGCGCTCGACGGCGATCGTGCAGCCCGTCTTGGGATCGTACCAGTACGCCCACCACCCGCCCTCCGCCAGGTCCAGCACCAGCGTGCCTGGCGCCACGACGCGATCGTCGTCGGCGTGCAGGTAGACCACTGCTTCGTCGTCGGCGGCGAGCGCGTAGGCGCCGCGGACGCCGGCTGGCCAGGACCGCACCAGTCGGTCCGTCGGCTGCATCCGGTACCACCGGGTCCCCAGCCAGAAGTTGACCAGGTGTGGCCAGTACTCCTCGCCCGGCTCGCGCGTCAGATCGACATAACAGCCACCCTTCGAGTGGAAGTTGCAGTAGACACCCGACACCGCCCAGATCCAGTACTGCTTGCGGCGGTGCTCGCCGTCGTAGTTCCCCTGACCGTCAATCGCTCGGCCCGTCTCGTCGACATAGACCGGCTTGCCGTAGCTGCGCAGACGGAGCGCCCAGGACCGGTAGAAATCGTGCAGGTCGAGATGGCTGCCCGTGCAGAAGTGCGGGACGATCAGGTCATTCCAGTCGGCCTCGGGAAACGGGATATCGCCCACCTCGCGACCGGAGGTCGTGACGAGATGCCCGTAGGGATCGTGCTGGCGCAGGTAGGCGGCCATGGCCGTCTGGTACTCGCCGTGTCCGGTGTACTCGTTGAAGAGCTGCCAGAGGAGGACGTTGGGATACGCCGCGAGGCGAGCCAGGGTGTAGTCCCAGTACCGCTCCATGATCGGGTGGGGAATCGGGAAGTCCCCGCAGTGCGTCTTCCCCGTGTCGGCAAAAAGGCATACTTCGAACAAGAGGCCCCGCTCCGCACCGTATCGGATCGCCCGGTCGATCTGCTGCCACTGGACGAGATTGTGGCGGGTCAGGTCGGGGGCGTCCGGTGTTCCACCCCACCAGTGGCAACTGAACCAGCTCGACCGGAAATCGATCCCGCCGACCGCAAAGCGCGCGACGTTCTGGCGCTGCTGGACGCATTGGTCCAGGAACTCGCGCCAGAGCGGGCTCGCGCCGAGGATCCAGGCGGTCTTCCCGGCGAGAAACGGGTGACCACCGGTGTCATCGCGAAAGTGGCGAGGGTAGTCGGGGTCGAGCCGGATGAACCCGCGCCGACTCGAGGGACTGCTCGTGAACTCGCCGGTAAAGGCGGTCTCGCCCGCTCGATCCGCGCACCGCAGCTCGTACCGGTAGCGCCCCTCCCCCTCCGGACAGAACCGCAGGCGAACGACCGAACCATCCACGGCGTCGCAGAACCCCTGGATCGTCCGGGTCTGCCCGCGCGGCGAAATGAACGTCGCCTCGCACTGGAGGTCGGCGAACGGGTTGGTCACCGCGGGCGCGGCGACGTGAATGACGAATTCGATCGGCTCGAACTGTTCGGTCGAGGCCGGTTGCCCCACCAGTCGAAACCGGGCGCCGTCGGTCACGAGATCCTCCTGTAGGGGCAGGCCCCCGTGCCTGCCCGCGCGTACGCCACGGTGTGTAGGGGCAGGCCCCCGTGCCTGCCCGCGTGTACGCCACGGTGTGTAGGGG
>JACPQP010000583.1 GCA_016190465.1 Chloroflexota bacterium | reverse complement strand
GCCCCCCACCCACCGCCGACCCCTCCAGCGCTTCGCCGACCACGCTTACGCCGTCACCCGCATCGCCGTCCGGCTCTCCCAGCATCTCCCCACCGACCCCCGGACCAGCCATCGCCTCCACCACCAGTCACCCGTCGTGACCTACGCCACCCGTCTGTACGTCATCCGCGACGATGGCCTCATCTTCGGGCCGGAAGCCGACCGGCCACTCGAGGACCTCGGCCTCGAGCTCGCGCTGGGCGACACCGACCTGCCCGGCGATCGCCTCTGGCGGAAGGCCGGCGTCGCCGCCTACCGCGCCGGGCGCCGGCCAGACCCCGCCCACGTCTTTCGCCGGGTCGCCGCGATCTACGACCACTACCTCGACTTCAGCCGCTCGCTCGCCAGCCAGAGCGCCATGTGCGACCTGTCCGCGTGCCTCTCCCTGATGACCTGGTTCAGCGACGCCTTCGACGTCTTGCCCTACCCCTGGGCCAACGGCGACTTTGGCAGCGGCAAGACCAAGTGGGGCACCCTCTGGGCGCTCTCCTCGTACCTGGGGCACGTCCTCACCTGGGGCGCCACCTTCGCCGCCCTGCGCGACCTGGCCGACTGGGGTGCGGCCCTCCTCTTCGACGACGCCGAAAACGTGGACGACCCCCGCACCAGCGACCCGGACAAGCGCGCCCTCCTGCTCGCGGGGAACCGCCGGGGCGCCCAGGTGCCCCTCAAAGTCTCCGTGCCCGATGGACGCACCTGGCGCATTCGCTGGGTCAACGCCTACTGCCCCCGGGCCTTCAGCGCCCGGGCCCAACCGCACGGGCCACTCGAGACACGCGCCCTGGTCATTCCCCTCATCCGAACGGGGGACAGCGCCAAGGGCAACCGTGATCCCGCGGACACCGAGCGTTGGCCCTGCGACCGGCCGGAGCTCCAGGACGACCTCTGGGCGACCGGGCTGTCCCTTCTGGGTGAGGCCCATGCCCTCTGGCGGGAGCTCGACCACGAGACCCAACTGGTCGGCCGCGCATTCGAGCCCTGGCGCGCACCCCTGGCGGTTGCCCGGCTCTTCGCGCGCCACGGCGTCGCCGGTCTGGAGGAGACCATCCGCCAGATCATGTCGAGCTATGCCGACGCCAAACCCCGCACCATCGCCGAGTCCCGGCCCCTCGCCGTCCTCCGCGCGCTCCTGGCCCTGGCGCGTCTGCGTGACATTAGTGTCATTAGTGACGTTAGTGACATTAATACCTATACCTCCACCGAGATCGCCAATGCCGTCACTCGGCTACTGCACCTCACGGAGTCCGATGCGTCCTGGGTGAGTCCCTGGCGGATCGGACGGATCATGTCTGACCTTCGCTTCCCCATGGCCGACCGGTCGAGCAAACGCCGCGGCTGGGTGGTGCCCTATCCGGACCTGCTGGTCACCGCGGCCGCTTACGGACTCCGCATCCGCAACACTTCCCCGCCGAGCCCCAGCGCCCCGGAGGAAGGGTCGCTGACGTAACCCGAGACCGGCCACGATCTCCTCGCTATCGATCCGCGCCGCGCTCCGCCGGTCATTCCGCGCCGCAGCGAGGAATCTCGGCCACCGTGCACACGGGCCCTGCCCGAGATTCCTCCCCTGCGGGGCTCGGAATGACCGGCAGGCGACCTGCTTCGGCCTATTCCGTAACAAGTCTATTGCCAACCGGCGACACGTCCCCTAGAATGGCGCCAGCCTGGCGGACACCGGGTGGGGACTCACCAGGGTAGGTATCGCGGTGGGGGGAGGTGCCCGGCGATCCCCCGAGAACCCCCTTCCTGAGGGGGGCGGGCGGTCGCTGAAGTCGCGGGCTACCCGGACCGAATCGGCCTTCACCCACTCCGGTAGCCCGCGCAGGCGGGCTTCGTAGAGGTAGCTCGCGACTTTAGTCGCCGAGCACCCCCGCCCATACCTACCCCGGTGAGCCGTGCGGGGAGGGACACATGAGCGAGCTGCACCGCCTCGCCCCGTCACCCCCTCGCCCGGCGGTGATCACCATACGGGAGGCCCATCATGAAGAGTAAGTACCGAATCGGGATCGCGGGGCTGGACCACTGGTATGCCGGCCTGGCGGCGGCAGAGGCGGCCGCGAAGCACCCCCGGGCCGAGCTGGTGGCCATCGCCCATCGGGACCGCAGGCGGCTCCAGGAAACGGCCGAGCGCTTCGGAGCAGCGGCGGCGACGACCGGCTATCAGGAGATCGTCGAGCGCGACGACGTCGACGTCGTCGTCACCGCGGGCTACGTCAGCGAGAACGCGGCGCTCTGCCGGGAGGCCGCCCGCCGTGGCAAGCACATCCTCAGCGTCAAACCCATCGCCATGAGCCTCGCCGAAGCCGACTCGATCGTCGCGGCCGTCCGGGCGGCCGGCGTCCGGTTCATCTCCAACGAGAGCATGTACCGCGTCGCGCCGACCCACCGGCAGATCAAGCGGTGGATCGACGAGGGACGGATCGGTCGGCCGATCTCGGCCGTCACGGCCCTCCGGGGCGTCGCGCCCCGGCAACCCTGGCCCGGTGAGCAGGGTGACACCTGGTGGCTCGACCCGACCCGGACACCGGGCGGGGGGTGGATCGATCACTCGATCTACCACGTCGACGCGCTGCGGTGGCTCTTTGGCTCCGAGGTGGTCCGGGTGGGCGGTGAGATCGCCAACCTCAAGGAGAAAGCCCTGGCGCTCGAGGACTTCGGGGTGGCGAACCTGGTGTTCCAGGGAGGCCAGGTCGCCACGGTCGAGGTCACCTGGCACGGGCCGGCCGGCGGCTCGTACAACACCTTCCAGATCGTCGGCACCGAGGGACAGGTGGTCTGGGACATGACCACGAGCGGCAAGCTCGCCGTCTACGGCAAGTTCGACCTTCCGGGCTGGGTACAGGTCAACCCGCAGCGCGGTTCCGGCACGGCCCTCGACCACCTCATCCAGTGTCTGGATACGGGTGAGCCGCTCGCGGCGGACGAAGCCGACGCCCGGGCCAATCTGGCGATCTGCCTCGCCTTCTACGAGGCGGCGAAGCGGCACGCCTCGATCGACCTGTAGCACGCTTCCTCGGCAATCGCGCGCTCCGCCCGGTGGCGCACTTCGTCCCAAGTGGGTCTCGGAAAGTTCACCTGCGTCCCGGGAAGGTCCAGGAAGGGCGGAGCCCGTCCTGGCGGGGTTTGGGGTGTCCCCAAAACCATCAAAAACTTTCTGATACCTACTTACCCGCGCGGCGGTCAAGCTGCTAGAATAGGACTCGGAGGTGAAGACGACATGGCTGAGCTGACCTCTCGCGAGCGCATCAAGACGACCCTTCGCCGGAGCATCCCCGACCGCGTGCCCTTGCTCGACACCACCTTCTGGCCCGACACCATCGACCGCTGGCACCAGGAGGGGCTACCTCTCGGTATGAGCCCCTGCGACTACCTCGATATGGACTTCATCACCCTCTACCCCTTCGACACCACCCTTCGGCTGCCCACCCGAACCATTCAGGAGACCGACGAGTGGGTGATCTCCACCGACGCCAACGGCGCCACCCGGCAGCGCTGGAAGCACCGCTACGCCACGCCCGGCCATACCGAGCCCACCGTCCGCACCCGGGCGGACTGGGAGCGCGTCAAGGGCAACCTCAAGCCGGACCCCAGCCGCCTGGTCGAGGACGTCAACGGCGCGCGCTTCGACAACCAGCTCCAGCTCTTCCGGCTGCGCGAACGCATGGGGGCCTACCGGGCAATCCGGCCCCAGGACCCGGTCTGGTTTACGTTAGTCATGATGGGCTTCGAGGACGCCCTGATCATGTTCGGCGAGGACCCGGATCTGGCCGAGGACATCTTCGACACCTACACCGACTTCTCCCTGGGGATGAGCCAGCTCGCCGTCGACCGTGGGCTCCAGTTCGACGGCATGTGGTGCTTCTCCGACCTGTGCTACCGCAACGGCATGCTCTACTCGCCGAAGTTCTACCGGGAGCGGATCCTCAAGTACCACCAGAAGTACGCCGACTTCTGCCACCAGCGGGGCTGGGAGTTCATCCTCCACTGCGACGGGTACGTCGGGCAGTTCATTCCCCTGCTCATCGAGGCCGGCTTCGACTGCATCCAGCCGCTGGAGGCCCGGGCCGGCAACGACGTCCGCGAGTTCAAGCGGCTGTACGGCCAGGACATCGCCTTTTTCGGCAACATCAACGCCGACGTGCTGGCCCGGTCCAGAGACGAGATCCGGGAGGAGGTCGTCTCCAAGATCAGCGTGGCCAAGGAGAACGGCGGCTACCTCTACCACATCGACCACTCGGTCAACTCGCTCATCAGCTTCGACAACTACTGCTACACCATCCAGCTCGTGAGAGAGGTCGGGAGGTACGACTGAGCCCCTCACTCGCTCGAGCGGTCCAGGTCGAGCATCGGGGGGAAGCTGGAGTAGCCGTGGTACTCCTCGAAGCGGACGATGCGCTGGAACTGGCGGAGCCGCTGGCCGAGGCGGAACGCGGCGACAACGATCTGCTGGGCGTAGGCCCCGTGCGCCGCGTCGTCGCCGGTGCGCTGAAGGAGCTTGGCATAGCCGGCGAGCGCGGTGAGTGGCTGGTTCAGCTCGTGGGCCGCGGCCCGGGCGGTCTTGATGGCGCCGTCGAGACGGGCCATCTGGACGTGCTCGTCGAAGTAGCGGAGGTTCTCCAGGGCCAGGGCCGCGTAGGCGGCCAGCATCTCGGCGAGCTGGACGTCCGCCGGAGTGATGAGGCGGGGTCGATCGTGGACGGCAAGCAGCACGCCCAGGACGGGGTCCGAGGTTGACGGGGCATCTGCCGGCGACGGGGCAACGGGGGGATGGGGCGACGGGGCGTCCGGGGCCGCCCGGAGCGGGACGGCCAGGACAGTAGGACCGGGCGACTGGGTATCCGGCACCGGGCTCGCCCCCTCGCCCGGTCCCCCCGTCGCCCCGGGCCCCAAATCTGCAATCTGCAATCTGCAATCTGCAATCCCCGCCCCCGTGGCCCGGTCGCCCGCCGGCGGCACATCACCCACCAGGATGGGACCGCCCGTTTGCAGGACGGACTGGCAGATCGAGCGCCGTAGCGCCGATGGCAGGATGCTGGGCCGGCCGAGCGAGCCCGAGTGAGTGGGGAACAGTGGCTCGGGCGAGGCGGGGTCGGCATCGGGACCGGGTGGGGTCTCCATCCCGATGACCATGCTGGCCGAATCGGCGCCGTTCAGCTCCTGGAACGCCCGGACGATACCGTCCGCCAGGGCATCCCGGTTGCGCTCGGCCAGGAGCTCCAGGGCCAGGCGATGGAGGACGCACAGTCGCCATGCGGGGATCGCCTCGCCCGCCGGGTCCGGCGGTTGGTTGCGCATTGGTCAGACAATCCTTCGTCGAGCCGTCCTGGCAGGATGGCTCTCCTCGGCCCGGTGGTCAACGTCGTCGGTGACGGACGGAAGGTGTCCGACAGGCAGGAGATGACAGTGGCCTGCCGTCACCTCCATGCATTGGAGCACCTTTCAGTACCCTCCAACGGGTGCGCCAGGCTGACAGGACGGGGCCTATGCGTTCTCGCCACAGTTCGCCGGCGCCGGCCGATTCGTGGTCAACACGGCCATCGGATGTGCTCGGTTGCTCGCTCTCAAGGGGCTCGTTCGCCCAATGTCGTGCGTCGGTGGCAGTGTCTGACGCCTCCTCAGTAGGTCTCGGAAAGTTCACCTGCGTCCCGGGAAGGTCCAGGAAGGGCGGAGCCCGTCCTGGCGGGGTTTGGGGTGTCCCCAAAACCATCAAAAACTTTCTGATACCTACTTCGTTCGAGGACGCGGCGAAGGTGATTGCTCTGATCAAGATCCGCTATGGAGAGCAT
>JACPQP010000576.1 GCA_016190465.1 Chloroflexota bacterium | reverse complement strand
TCGCGAACACGCCGGTCCGCGCGAGTCCAAGTGGCGAGCTGTCGGTCCCCACCGAGGATGACCGCATCACGAGCGTGGAGATCCAGGAGCGCTGATCCCCCTGCCCGCGACGGGGGCTCCCCCTATCCTAACCTTTCCCCCAGTCGCGGGGGAAAGGGACCGGCGTCGCCGCGTCGCTCCTCGCCCCACCCTCCTCCCTCCACGCCGCGTCGCCCCGTCACCCCGTCGCCCGGTCGCCCCGTCGCTCCACGCCCCGTCACCCCGTCGCCCCGTCGGGGGCGGGGGGACCACCCAGCGACCGGGTGACCAGCGCCTGGGGGTTGCGGCGAAGGACGGCGTCGAGTTCGTCGTCGCGGAGGCCCGCGCCAAGGGCAACCCGCCGGGCGAGCTCGGCCGTCAGCAGGTCGCCCGGGTCGTGCGCGTCGCTGTTGAGCACCAGCTTCGCACCCGCGGCCCGGGCCAGCGCGACGGTCCGGCCGTTGCCCAGGCAGTGGCCCTTCCGCGCGCTGACCTCGAGGTAGACATCGTTCGCCGCGGCCAGCGCCACCTCCTCCGCTATCAGGACCCCGGGGTGGGCCAGGATGTCGACGTCGGGGCACTCGACCGCGGCCCGGTTGGTGCCCGGCTCGACGGGCTCGACGATCGTCTCGCCGTGGACGAGGACGATCCGGGCACCGGCCTGCCTGGCCGCCCTGGCGGCGCGGGCCAGGGCGCGCGCCGGCACATGAGTAAGCTCGACGCCGGGAATCGCCAGGATGTCCCAGTACTCCCGGCAGAACGCGCAGTCCCGGATGACCTGCTCCAGCACGGCCTCGACGTTGCCGATCCCGACGTGGTCGGTCAGCGCGATCGCTCGATAGCCGTTCACCACGGCGCGGCGAATCAACTCCACCGACGAGAGCGAGCCGTCGCTGTGGAAGGTGTGGGTGTGGAGATCAACGACCATCGCGGGCAGTCACCAGGCGAACAGGAATACCCTCGTTGAGGCTGCCGGAGCGCAGGCCCTGGAGGTCAAGCGTGACGAAGCGGAAGCCGATCTCCTTCAAGCGACCGACGATCAGATCGGCGACGTCCGACTCGATCAACCGGGGGAAGTCCTGGCGCGGGACCTCGAGGCGGGCGATCTGCTCGTGGTAGCGCACCCGCACCTCGCGGAACCCGAGTTGATGGAGGAGCGCTTCGGCGGCGCCGATCTGGCGCAGCTTCTCGGCGGTCACCCGCTGGCCGTAGGGGATGCGAGAGGACAGGCACGGCGCGGCCGGCTTGTCCCATGTCGGCAGGCCAAGCTCCTGAGAGAACGCTCGGATCTCCTCTTTCGTCAGACCGGCTTCCTGGAGCGGGCTGCGCACGCCACGCTCGTGGCCCGCGAGCATACCGGGACGGTGATCCCCCAGATCGTCCGCGTTCGAGCCATCGGCGACGGCCGCGCACCCTCGATCCCGGGCGATCTCCCACAGCCGGTCGAACAGCTCGGACTTGCAGAAATAGCAGCGGTTGGTTGGGTTACTCGCGTAGTTCTCGTCGCTCAGTTCGTCGGTGTCGAGCACCAGATGGGGCACGTCGATCTTTTCGGCCAGCGCGATGGCCTCCGCGAACTCGCTAGCGGCCAAGCTCGGCGACGCCCCGGTGACCGCGAGGACGCGGCCCGGCCCTAACGTGTCCCGGGCCACCTTCAGCAAGAACGTGCTATCCACGCCGGCCGAAAACGCGACCAGGACACTGTCCATCTCGCGCAGGATCTCTTGCAGCCGGCGCAGCTTGCCAGGTCGATCGACCATCCCAACCCCCGCCCTATCTGACAGGAGGGGCTTGCCCTCCCTGGATTGCTGATCTCTACCGCGATTATCGCACCCGCGGGCCCGGCGCGCAACTGTCGCGCACCTTTGCCACCCCCATTTGAATGGCGTGAATGGCGATAAAGTCACCTGCCGACGAGCTTGACGACGGCTCGTCGTCCCCCGTATGCTCTCCGCGCGGGTCACCTCTGGTAGCTGTGAGCAGTCAGCTACTTCGGTGGAATGCTTCTTGCGCTCGCCGGGTTGGCCGCAAGTCAGTCGTCAGTTCTCAGTCATCAGTAGTCAGTTCTCCGGAGCCCCAGACCCCGGACTACTGACAACTGAGAACTGACTACTCGCCTGATAACCGGGGGATGGGGAGGGACTCGTGCCGCGACGATTGACTTTGCTGACCTTGTTGCTCGCGCTGGCCCTATTGACGCCGGCGCTCCCGGCCTTGGGGGCCGAGACCACATACACCGTCCAGCCGGGCGATACGCTGTCCGGTATCGCGGATTGGCTCGGCACCACGACGGCCCTGTTGAGCCAGACCAACGGTATCGATAACCCTGACCTGATCTTCGTCGGGCAGGTGCTGAAACTACCCGGTGGCGCCGGTTCGTCCGCGCCAGCGGTGCGACTCACGTCCACGGCGAGTACCAGTCCCGCGACTGGGCGGTCGACCATTCGCTCGGACCGGGCGCGAACCGGGGCGAACTCGATCCTCGCCCGGCGCCGGCTGCTCACCTACTACGGCAACCCCTGGTCGGCGCAGATGGGCATTCTCGGCGAGTTGTCACCATCCGAGCTAGTGAGCGCGCTGCGGCGCCGGGCGGCGCTGTACGAGGCCGCGGGTGGGAAGCCGGTCCAGCCAGCCATCCATTTCATCGCCACGGTCGCTCAGGCGTCGGCGGGCGCCGACGGGTTGTACCGCTTCCGCATGCCGCACGACGCGATCGAGGAGTATGCCCAGCTCGCCGAGCAGAACGGGATGCTGCTCATCCTCGATATCCAGCCGGGCCTGGCCTGGACCCAGGACGAGCTCGAACCGATCCGCAAGTTCCTCGTTCGGCCCTACGTGCACCTGGCGATCGATCCGGAGTTCGACATGGGACCGGGCCAGCGGCCGGGCATCCAGCTCGGCAGCATGAGCGCCAACACGATCAACTTCGTCGTCCGCTGGCTAGCCGACCTCGTCGAGCAGAACGGCCTGCCCAACAAAGTGCTGATCGTCCACCAGTTCGACGCGAGCATGATTCGGAACAAAGGAGCGATCGTCGACGACCCGCGTGTCGACCTGGTGATCGACATGGACGGCTTCGGCGGGCAGGGCATCAAGATGAAGCACTACCAGTGGTACGTGCACGATGAGCTCATCGAGTACGCCGGGATCAAGCTCTT
This sequence comes from Chloroflexota bacterium, assembly GCA_016190465.1. Taxonomy (GTDB): domain Bacteria; phylum Chloroflexota; class UBA6077; order FW602-bin22; family JACPQP01; genus JACPQP01. The sequence continues at coordinate 396 of JACPQP010000576.1, read as the reverse complement.
CTTCACACAGGACACCAACCTGATGACGGCCGACGAGGTAATGGCGCTCGATCCGCCGCCGGACGTCATCATCTACCAGTAGGGGCGCCCCCCGTGGCCGCCCTGGTTCCGTTGCCGAGGGCCGCCCTGGTTATGTTGCCGAGGGCCGCCCTGGTTCCGTTGCCGAGGACCGCCCGGATACGGGGCAGGCACAGGGGCAGGTGGGAAGCCTGCCCCTACCACGAGGCCGGACGCGGCCCGCCCGGTAGCGCCAGGCATGGGGGCAGGCACAGGGGCCTGCCCCTACCACGGGGCCGGACGCGGCCCGCCCGGTGGGGCCAGGCATGGGGGCAGGCACAGGGGCCTGCCCCTACCACGGGGCCGGACGCGGCCCGCCCGGTTGGGCCAGGCATGGGG
>JACPQP010000579.1 GCA_016190465.1 Chloroflexota bacterium | reverse complement strand
GCGTGCGGCGACAGGAGTCGACTACCTCCTGGACGGTGCCGAACGAGACCGGCCCGGCGGTCGAGATGCAGCCGTGGAAGGCCAACCGCCCGCCAAACGTCCTCTTCAGATACTCGGGCGCCATATTCCGCGCCTCCGGCTGGAGCGTATCGACCACGGTGATCCCCATCTCGATGAAGTCCTCGTAGGCCCAGCTACTCGACCCACAGGTGTGAATCATGACCGGGATGCCATAGGCCTGGGCCAGCGCGCAGAACCGCTCGTACCGCGGCCGGATGTGCTGGCGAAACGTCGCGATGCTGATCAGCGGCCCGCGCTGAGTACCCAGGTCCTCGCCGAGCCAGAGGAAGTCCACGCCCCCTTTCGCCGCCTCGAGGATCCGGCTGGTCACCTCCAACTGGATGCCAATGCGTCGGTCCGCCAGCAGCGCGCCCGCCGGGTCGTCGGTGGCGAGGTCGAAGAGGGTCTGCTCCATCCCCCGCAGCATGCTGTTGCCGTTGATGATATCACCAAAGCCCGCGGCGCCATTCACGGCGAACTCCTCGTACCGCCGACACTCCTCGCGGACCCCCGAGAGGTCATGGTCGTCCGGCGAGGGCATCGGCCACTCGGCGATCTGCTCGGCCGTGGCGTGTGCCAGGGGGAAATCGCAGTAGTCCCAGTACCCGCCGGTGCCGTGCTCGATCCACACCCGATGGATCCCCCAGTTGTCGACCTTGACGCCCCGCTCGGGGATGTCCGCGTGCAGCTTCGGCCCGACGTACGGCGCGACCACCCGCCGGAAGTCGACGCCGAGCGCCCGCCGCAGCCCCTCGGCGTCGTCTGGCGCCAATCCGAAGTGGGCTTTCAGCCGCGCGTCGATCCCCGGATTGGCGGAGTAGTTGATCGGCACCCGATCCGGCACCTGGCTGGCGAAGGTTGTCAGAACTCGCTCTTTCGATCTCATCGGCTCTCCTCGCTTTGGCCGGAATGACAACCGCAGAAGTGCCGCTGGAGGATTGGCGGGGTCACGCTCCGGCGATCCGAGGCATGCGGGTCGGCTCGCGCTGGATCTCTGCCTGGACGAATCGCAGCAGCAACTGCGCCTTGGCCTCCCCATACGCCGGATCGTCCCAGCGGTTGATGCGCTCCTCCGGGTCCTCCCGCAGGTCGAACGGCTCGCCGTAGGCGGCGTCACGGTAAACGGTGATCTTGAAGCGCTGGGTGACCAGCGTTCGGAGATGCACGGTCGTCGGATTGTGCCGATTCTCGATCAGGGCCCAGTCGCGGGCCTGCTCTGCCCGGCCGCGCCATACGTCGAACTGGTTGACGCCCTGCATCCAGCCCGGCATCTCGATGCCGGCCGCCGCGCCCGCCGCTGCAAGGAAGGTCTGCGGGAGGTCGACCTGGCTCTGGAGCGCCTCCGAGACGACGCCGGCCGGCACGCGCCCTGGTCGGCGCGCCAGCATCGGGATGCGCAGCAGGTCCTCGTAGTGGAAGGCCCCCTTGGCGACCAGGCCGTGCTGCCCCAGGAAGTGCCCGTGGTCGGTCGTGAAGACGACCAGGGTGTCCCCCGCGATCCCCAGCCGGTCCAGGCAGTCCAGGACGCGCCCTACTTCAAAGTCGAGCAGGCTCACCATGCCGTAGTGGGTCGCAAGGCTCCGCCTGATCTCTTCCTCCGTGTGTTGGTGCGAGTGAAACCCGTGCAACCCCTGGCCGCCCGGCTCACGGTACATCGAGAAGTCGGGGTTCGCCTCCCGCGTCTTGGCGTACTGTGGTGGCATGTGGTCGAACTCGCCCTCCTGGTAGGTGCCAGGCCGCATCCGCGCCGGGTCGTACATGCTGGCCCAGGGCTCCGGGAGCACGTAGGGGGGATGCGGATCGAAGAAGCTGGACCACAGGAAGAAGGGCTTTCCCGCCCGCGCGTAGCGCTCGATGGTGGCCACCGTTCGCTCGCCCACCCAGTGGGTGTGGTGGAGCTCTTCCGGCAGGTCCCAGACCAGGCGGTCTCGCAGGTAATGGGGTCCCCGATACTTGTCGTCGGGGCTAGGGGGCCACTGCTGGAAGTAGTCCCGCCAGTTGGTCAGTCCCTTCTCCTCCATCCAGATCGCGTAGTGCTGGCCGGCGTGGGACTCGTGTCCGTGCATGCGGGCCGTCTCGACGTGGTTGAAGCCATACCAGGGACCGTGAAAGCCCCGCCAGAAGTCCAGGTCCCGCAAGATCGGCTGGCACTCCAGCGACTCGCTGCCCGGCTCCGACCGGAGCGGCTGGAAGTGCGCCTTGCCGACGAGGATGGACTCGTAGCCGTGGCGCTGGAAGACCTCGCCGACGGTGGGCACGTCCTCCGGCAGCTTGACCCCGATTGCCCAGCAGCCGTGCCAGGCCGGAGACATCCCGTTGATGAGCGTCGCCCGGCTCGGCGAGCAGGTCGGGTTGACACAGTAGGCGCGGCTGAAGCGCGTCCCCTCCCGCGCCAGCCGATCCAGCGCGGGCGTCCTGATCAATGGGTTGGTCACCCCGAGGGTGTCGTAGTGCTGCTGGTCGGACGTGATGAGCAGGATGTTGGGCTGTGCCACCGTCACCCCCTTCTCGACACACTGGAGTCTGCCTGGGACGATTATAGGGGTGACGGCGCGACACCGCAAACTACCGCTCCGGCGCAAGATCGTGAGCGTCACCCGTGCCGAGCCATCAGCCGCCAGCGGGTCAGCCCCGGACTCCTGATCGCTAATCGCTGATGGCTACCCGCGGCCGTCCGACTCGCCCCTACGCCTCGTACACGGCGCGGTGGATGCCCGACTTGGGATCGACTCTCCGACAGCCGGCGTAGGCCCCGCCCTCGTTGAAGAAACCGGCGTGCTCGTCGAGCGTCATCTGGCGACAGTGCGCCGCGGCGTAATGGTACTGGAGCGCCCGCCGCCGATCGCCGCTCAGGTTCGGTGGGGTGCCGTGGTGGAGGAGCCCCGAGAAGAGGAGGATGCCGCCCGGATCGAGCGGGATGACTACCGCCCGGCTGACCTGCACCCGCGCGTCGGGCAGTTGACAGTCGCGCAGATGGAAGTGTCCCGCCGGCCCCAGCAGGTGGGTCCCCGGGATCACCTGCATGCAGCCGTTCTCGACCGTCGCCGGATCGAGCGCGATCCAGACGCCAATGATCCCCTCCAGCGGCATCCAGTCAAAGTAGGCCGTGTCCTGGTGCCAGGGTTTCTCCGATCCGCGGAACGGCGGTTTGATCAGCGCCATATCCTGAGTCATCCGGAAGCCCGGCCCGACGAGCTGTTCGAGCCACGGCACCAGGCGCGGGTGGAAGCCGATCCGCTGAAGGCGCGGCTCGATCTGACAGAACTCCCAGACCTTGCGGACCCGCAGCTCCGGGTCGGTCACCCGTTCGTCGGCGTGGCCGTCACGATAGTACGGCTCTTCCTGGACCTTCACCCGGTCATCCCAGGCGATGCGCTTCGCCATCAGGTCGCTGAGCGCGGATTTCGCCTCGTCGACCTCCGAGGGGCGCAGAAGTCCCTTCATCGCGAGATACCCGGTCCCACGGTAGAACTGAACATCCTCCTCGGAGAGTCGATCGGGACACGTTTCGAGAATGCGCCCCCGAGCGCTCTCATCTGTCCGGTACAGTCGCCGGCGAATCCGATCCGCTTCCACGGGATCGATGACCGTCCCCATCGACGCCACTCCCTGCGATGATTCTTCGCTCCAGGCGAAGTCACTCATCACGGTTCATCGTTTCGACAGCCTGGAGAACAAGCTCTCGCTCGCGGACAGGGAGTCGGTCCCAATCGCCCCAGAAGGGTGGGGTTACGGCAAACCTCATTCGGGGGACGGGCCCGCAGCCGCGGGCTTCTCGGCGGCGGGCCGCGCCCGCAAGGCACCGGCGAACGCCTCGAAGCTGTCGTACACGGCGATGCGCCCGCCCGCGACGTGCACGTCTACCTCCCGCTCGCCCTCCTGCCAGGTATCAGTCCAGAACCAGGCCTGACTCGCGTCGATGAGTCGCTGCGGTCGCAGCTCGATGACGCCGTCATCGCGGCGGACAAGCTCCACAAGGTCGTGGACCTTCAGGCCCTCACGGATCTCCTTCGGAATCACGACCGTGTAGCGCTGTCCGATCTTCGCGTGTGCCACGTGCGTACCTCCAAACCACGCTCCACGGGATTGCGCTGTCTGAACCCTATCAGATAATCTGACAATCTGCAACCCCTGCGCCACCGTCGATTGGGTCGGGCGAAGAGGGCCTCTACCACATCGCCGTAGTCGTTCTCCAGCGGCCCGGCCACTGGACAGTGTGCTATCATGAGTCCGCCGTCCACTCGTCGCACAGGTCATCTGTGGCCAGCACGGCCGGATCGATCACCCATCGTCAAACAAGGAGGGCGTCGTGACGTCACATCTGGAGATTCGTTCCCCGGGCTTCGCTCGCCTCGTCTCCGAGTCGGCGCCGCTGGAGCGTGTCGCCAGCGGCTTCGGCTTCACCGAGGGACCGCTCTGGCGGGGAGATCACCTCCTGTTCAGCGACATCCCCAACAGCCGCATCGTCCGCTGGCAACCGCTTCCGGAGGGGCCCCAGGTGCGCACGTTCCGCGTGCCCAGCAACCTGTCAAACGGGCTGACCCTCGACCTGGACGGCCGGCTCCTTTCCTGTGAAGGCGCGCTGCGCCGGCTCACCCGGACCGAGATTGACGGGCGGATCACCGTCCTGGCCGAGCGGTTCGAGGGAAAACGGGTCAACAGCCCGAACGACGTGGTCGTCTCGACGCGCGGCGTGGTCTACTTCTCCGATCCGTTCTGGGCGAACATCTTCGTCAACCCCTACGGCCGACGGGTGCAGCCCGAAGACCAGGAACTGGCGTTCAGCGGCGTGTTCCGGGTCGATCCCGATGGGAGCCTGCACGTCGTCGCCGACGATTTCGAGCGACCGAACGGCCTGGCGTTCTCGCCCGACGAATCGGTGCTCTACGTCGACGACACCCGCCGTTTCCACATCCGGGCGTTCGACGTCCGCGCCGACGGCTCATTGGCCAACAGCCGAATCTTCGCCGAGATTCGCGCCGACGAGGCCGGCGTGCCGGACGGGATGAAGGTTGACCGTGAAGGCAACGTCTACTGCACCGGTCCCGGCGGCGTCTGGGTGATCGCGCCAAGTGGGGAGATCCTGGGCCGGATTCGTCCGCCCGAGGTCCCGGCGAACGTCGCCTGGGGCGGCGCGGACTGGTCGACGCTCTACATCACCGCCCGGACGAGCCTCTACCGAATCCCAGTCAACGTGCCGGGGATTCCGGTGCCCAACCGCACTCGCTGAGGAGCTGTCAGCTCCTGTTCGTTCGACCAGCGGTTCGCCCGCGCCGGCCTGACTCCGCGGCCGCCGCCGTAGCCGTTTTCCGCGACGAGGCGCTGGCCCCTCCCCCTCTCCTGCAGCGTGGGCTCACCGGGGTAGGGATCGGCGGGGAGGGTGCTCGGCGACGAAAGTCGCGAGCTACCGTTATGGAGCCCGCCTTCGCGGGCTACGGAAGTCGGCACAGGCCGACTTCGTAACGGTAGCCCGCGACTTCAGCGACCGCCCGCCCCACTCAGGAAGGAAGTCCCCGCGGGATCGCAGGGCTACTCCACCGCGACACCTACCCCTGTGAGAGAGGGGGCTGGGGGTGAGGGGCTAAGCCTGCTTGAACGCGGCGTCGAAGGCCCGGCCGCTCGGCGGGAAGTCGAGCTTCTTGACGAAGGCGCACGCCTCCGGCGCGCCGAACTCGCGGGCCATACCGCTGTCCTCCCACTCGACCGAGAGCGGACCGCTGTAACCGGTGCGCGTGAGCGCGCGGAAGACCTGCTCCCAGGGGACACCGCCGTGCCCGGGCGAGACGAAGTCCCAGCCGCGCCGCGCGTCGCCGAAGTCGAGGTGCGACCCGAGGATGCTGGTGCGGCCGTTCAGGCGCCGGACGCTCTCCTTGACGTGGACGTGGTAGATCCGGTCGGCGAAGGTCTCGATGAACAGCACCGGGTCGACGAACTGGTGGTACAGGTGGCTCGGGTCGAAGTTGATGCCGAACCCCGGCCGGCGCCCGATCGCCGCCAGCGCCTTCTCGGTGGTCACGATATCATAGGCGATCTCGGTCGGGTGAACCTCCAGGCCGAAGTGCACACCCACCTGATCGAACACGTCGATGATGGGGTTCCACCGATCGGCGAACTCGCGGTAGCCGGCCTCGATGGCGTCCCAGTTGTTCGGGGGGAAGGAGTAGATCAGATGCCAGATCGGCGAGCCGGTGAAGCCGTTGACCTGCTTGACGCCGAAGGCCGCGGCGGCGCGGGCAGTATTCTTGACCTCCTCGGCGGCGCGCCGTCGAACCCCCTCGGGGTCGCCATCGCCCCAGATCTGCGGCGAGATGATGCCTCGATGTCGCTCGTCGATCAACCGATCGGCGACGCACTGGCCAACCAGGTGGGTGCTGATGGCGAAGCACTGCAACCCGTGGCGAGCGAGCAAGTCCCGCTTGCGGCGGACGTAGCCGTCGTCTGCCAGCGCCTTGTCTACCTCGAAGTGGTCGCCCCAGCAGGCGAGCTCCAGCCCGTCGTAGCCCCAGCCCTTGGCCATCGCCGCGAGCTTCTCCAGTGGGAGATCGGCCCACTGTCCGGTAAAGAGTGTGACCGGGCGTGCCATGATGTCATCTCCTCCCTATGCGAGTGAATAGGTCAATCGTGCTCGGCCTTTCAGTACCCTCCGACGGGTGCGCTCGGCTCGTGAGTGAATAGGTGGCCAATCGTGCTCTTTCAGTACCCTCCGACGGGTACGCTCGACTGAGGCAGACCGCCTGGCCCTTTCCTCTGTAATAGCAGACCGGAGTGGCCACGTCAAGCAGGTTTCGTGAAGCGAGAGAACAGCCCGGATGCCTTGATATAATCGAGGCCCGGTCATGGTTCGGGAGCGCCCCAACGCCGGGACTGGGCGCACAACGAGTGCAGGCCGTCCGGCTGCGACAGCCGAACCCGTCCTGAACCGCTCCCGGCGCGGCACCGGCGAATCGTGACTGGCCCTCATATAATCGGGGGCTGATCGCCGGTCACTGAACGCTCACATCAACGACAAGGGGTGAGGATGCGACGGGTCTCGATCCACCACGCCGAGCCGGGCATGGTGCTCGCTCGGGCCATCTTCAACGAGCGCGGCGACACCCTGTTGAACGCGAGTGTCGCCCTGACGGACCGGTACATCCAGTATCTGAAGGACCGGGGCTACGTGTTCCTCTACATCTCGGATGGCCTCACCGACGACATCGAGATCGAGGATATCGTCTCGGACCGGGTCCGCCGGGTCGCGACGCGCAACCTCTACCGTCTCTACAGCACGTTGGAGAAGGCCAGCGCCAACCTGCGTGCGGCGCCGCCAAGCCGCCTGCGGGCCGGCCTGCGCTCGCGGGAGTTCCGGGAGTCGGTCGCCGACGCCGAGGGATACGAGGATCTCGTCACCGATATCAAGGCCATCGTCGACGAGGTGCTGGGCGCCGACGTGATGACCGGTCTGAGCAGCCTGCGCTCACACGACAGCTACCTCTTCTTTCACGCCCTCGACGCCGCCATCGCCGCCGTGATGATCGGCAAGCGGCTCCACTTCGACCACCACAAGCTGAGCCAGCTCGCCCAGGGCTGTATCGTCATGGATATCGGCAACGTCTTCGTCGACCGGGCGATCCTCCAGAAACCGGGCCCGCTGACACCGGAGGAAGTGGAGCGAGTCAAGCAGCACCCGGCGCTGGGCTACGAGCTGCTGCGCACGATGCGCGGCGCCGACCCGATCACCAACCACATCGCCTACCAGCACCACGAACGGCAGGATGGTAAAGGCTATCCCCGTGGCTTGCGCGGCACCAACCGGATCTTCCGGTTCAGCCACGAGCGACACGAGCGGGGTCGCATCCTGCTGATGGCCGAGATCGCGGCGGTGGCCGACGTGTACGATGCGCTGGGCTCCGACCGCCCGCATCGCCGGGCGTTTGCGCCGGATGCCGTCGCGCGCGCCCTCCGCGATCTGGCTGGTGACCACCTGAACCGGGAGATCGTCCAGGAGCTGCTCGCGATCCTCCCGGTCTACCCCGTTGGGAGCGACGTCGTGGTGAAGACTGGCGACCTCGCCGGCTATCGAGGGGTCGTCGCCCGCGTGGATCGGGTCAAGCTGGACCGGCCGATCGTGCGGGTGCTGTGGAACGCGAAGAACGAGCGCATCGACCCGATCGAGCTGGACCTGCGCAAGCTACCGGACGTGGTGGTCACGTCCGTGATGAGCTAAGGTCAAATCATTCCGTCGCCCACGCCCGCGAGCGCTCGATGGCCCGCCGCCAGCCGCCGTAGAGCCGCTCGCGCTCGGAGGCGGGCATCCGCGGCTCGAAGCGGCGCTCGGCCTGCCACAGCCCGGCGAGCTCATCGCGGGATCGCCAGACGCCGACCGCCAATCCGGCCAGGTAGGCGGCACCCAGTCCGGTCGTCTCGGTGACGCGGGGTCGCACGACCGGTGCCTCGAGGATGTCGGCCTGAAACTGACAGAGGAAGTCGTTGGCCGCCGCCCCGCCGTCGACACGCAGCTCACCCAGCGGGATCCCCGCCTCTCGGCTCATCGCGTCGACGACGTCCCGCGTCTGGTAGGCGATCGCCTCCAGCGCCGCGCGGACAAGGTGGGCGCGGTTGGTGCCACGGGTCAGCCCGAGGATCGTGCCGCGCGCGTACATGTCCCAGTGAGGCGAGCCAAGCCCCACGAACGCGGGTACCAGGTAGACGCCGCCAGTGTCGGGGATGCTTCGGGCGAGCGCCTCGCTGTCGGCGGCGCTCCGCAGCAGTCCCAGTTCGTCCCGCAACCACTGGACGGCTGCGCCGGCGATGAAGACGGCTCCCTCCAGCGCGTACTCGACCCCGCCGTTGATCCCCCAGGCGATGGTCGTCAGCAGCCCCCGCGGCAAGGCGGCGGCGTGTGGGCCCGTGTGCATCAACAGGAAGCTCCCGGTGCCGTAGGTCGACTTGGCCATTCCGGGGCGATCACAGCCCTGCCCAAACAGCGCCGCCTGCTGATCGCCGGCGACCCCGGCGATGGGCACGCCCGCACCGATGGGCCCGGCGCCCACCGTCTCGCCGAGGTGGCCCGAGCTTGGCAGCACTGCCGGCAGCGACTCGACCGGGACGCCGAGCAGCTCGAGCAATGTCGGGTCCCAGCGCCGCTCGTAGACGTTGTAGAGGAGCGTGCGCGACGCGTTCGAACAGTCGGTCGCGTGGAGCCGGCCACCGGTGAGCTTCCAGAGCAACCAGCTATCGACCGTGCCAAAGCGCAGCTCGCCCGAGGCAGCTCGCTCGTGGCGGGCCGGATCGCGGTCGAGGAGCCAGCGCATCTTCGTGCCCGAGAAGTACGCATCGACCACCAGGCCGGTTCGCGCCCGGATGAGCGGTTCGTGGCCGGTCTGCTTCAGCGCCTCGCAGAGCGGAGCGGTGCGCCGACACTGCCAGACGATGGCCCGATCAACCGGCCGGCCGGTGCGGGCATCCCACAGCATCGTCGTTTCTCGCTGGTTGGCGATGCCGATGGCTGCGAGATCACGGCTGGTGAGCCCGGCCGTGGCCAACGTCTGGTCGACGGCGGCCAGACTGCGCTCCCAGATCTCGTCCGGATCGTGCTCGACCCAGCCGGGCCGCGGGTAATGCTGGGTGATCTCCCGGTAGCCCCGGGCGACGACCGTCCCCTCGGGACCGACGATCAGCGCCGTCGTGCCGGTCGTCCCCTGATCGATGGCCAGGACGTGACAGGGATGCGGCCGGCTCACGCGTCACCCTCCGGCGACGAGAATCGAGGGCCCCCCTCTACCCCAACCCCTTCCCCCACCAGGGGGGAAGGGGCGGAGCTCACCCCCTCTCCCCCACGTGGGACTGGCTGCTCAGGCCGCTCGGAGAAGCGGCGGGTGAAGGCGCCACCGACCGTCGCTCGCAGTCGGGCCAGCCCATCGGGACGAGCCGGCAAGCTGCCGTGTGCCCGGGCGATGTCGCCGGCGACTGGGAGGTCGGGGAGAGCGAGGCGGAGCAGGATCAGCACGCTGGCGTAGATGACCGCGGCCACCGGCACCCCGAACAGGGCGCCCGCCAGACCCGCCTGTTTGGCCCCGACCAGCAGCGCCAGGAACACCACCAGCGGGTGCAGGCCAACGCTGTCCCCCATCACCTTTGGGGCGACGACGTTGACCACGATCACTTGCAGCACCAGCATCGCCGTGGTCACGAGCAGGACGTCGGTCCAGGTCGCGGCGCTGAACATCGCGATGGCGATCGGAACGACCATGGCCAGAGTCGGCCCGACAAACGGGACGAGCACAAACAGGCCGCTCGCGACACTGGCGAGCAGCAGGTACGGGAGTCTGGCCCCCGCCATCACTACCGCCGTGCCGACGGCGAAGATGGCGACCTGGATGAACGTCCCCCGAAGATATCCCCCGAACGCGCGGCCCACGCTCTCGAAGAACAGCCGGGCCTCAGTCTCATACGGGCCGGGGATCGTGCTGATGATCGACTCGACGAGCCGCCCCCCGTCGAGGACGAAGTAAAACGAGAGCACGACGACGATCGAGATCGCCACCACCGCCGAGGCCAATCCGCTGGCGACGGCCACCGTGTTCTCGACCAGGCGCGACACGACGCGTTCCATCTGGGCACCGTAGCTCTGTCCCTGAAACACATCGCCCAGCCCGAGCGGGACGTTCCGCGCGTGGAGCTGCGCCTCCACCGAGCCGAGCAGCCCCGGAAGCTGTTCCAGGTAGCCGGGCAGCGCATCGCCGAACTGAACGAGCTGGGTCACCAGTCCCGGGACGATCAGGAACCCGATGACTCCCAGGGCGACGAAGAGCGCCAGGTACACGACCCCGGTCGCCAACGGCCGAGGGAAGCGCAAGACGAGCTCCAGCGCACGCACCAGCGGGCGCAAGCAGAACGCCAGCAGCCAGGCCAGGAAGAACACAACAATGATGTCGCCGAAGTGCCGAGCGAGCTGCCAGAGCTGGGAGCCCAGATGGAACAGCGCAATGATGACGCCAAGCACCAGGAGCGCGCGGAACCACGGATCACGTTGCATTTCACCACTATTCTACTGGACCAGCGCGGAGAGGACAACTGTTCTGCACGCTCCCCGCTTCCCGTCCACCGTCTCACAAACGGGCGGTGCACCCCCGGCAGCCGCCGGACGCTTGTATGGGCGTTAGAACTGTGTTAAAGTAACGCGGGCAGGAGACCAGGCTGGTGTTGGCCACCACTTCGATGCAGTGCTCGGCGCTGCGTCGGGCCTCTCTCGGGGGCCGCCGCCTCCCGTCACAGCGACGCGCGAGGCTCCCGCGCCGGCGAGCGCCGCTGGCCACCGGCCGCCCAGGGCACTGCCGCCCGGACCACTTCGGCGCGTCCGTTTGGCCGCGCCGATGGAGGTGTACGCCTTGCCACAACATTCCCCCTTCTTGCCTCTGGCCATCATCCTGGCCATCTTCCTCGCCCTGGCGACGGGCCCGGCCACGCTCGGCGCAGAAGACGATCCGGACCCCTCTCTCTCCTCGTACGACGGACTCACGATGGCCTTGCCCGCGATCGGGAGCGAGCGATACGTCGTCGAAGAGGGTGACTCCTTGCTGGGTATCGCCCTGGCCCACGATGTCGATCTCGACTGGCTGGCCGCCGTCAACAACATCCTCGACGTCCATCGCTTGCGCGTCGGACAGGTCCTGGTCATCCCGATGGCCGAGCGGTCCTCCCGCTCGGCGCGCGGCGGTGAGCGGGCACCGTTCATCTGGCCGGCCCGCGGCGGCATCTCGACGTACTTCGGCGAGCGCGGTCCCTACTGGATGCTCGGCTACCACCCAGGGCTGGACATCGCGGCGAAAACAGGCTGGCCCGTGCTGGCGGCCGCTGCCGGCGTCGTCGTCGAGTCGGAGGATGGGTGGAACCACGGTCTCGGCCGGTACATCAAGATCGACCACGGCGACGGGCTCCAGACGCTCTACGCGCACCTGTCGCGGCGCGCCGCGGGGGAGGGCGACCGGGTCGATCAGGGGGAACTGATCGGCTACGTCGGGGCGACCGGCTACGTCACCGGTCCGCACCTGCACTTCGAGGTCCGCGTCGATGGCGAGCGCCGGGACCCCCTCCGGTACCTGCCTTGAGCGTGTGAACCCCTCACCGCCGTTCCTGAGGGGACCCGCCGTTCCTAAGCCGGGTCCCACAAGGGGAGAGGAGGTGGCGCGACCGCCGAGCCCCTCCCCCTGGATGGGGGAGGGGTTGGGGTGAGGGTGACGACTACTCAGACGTCTGCCACGCCGCCATCGGCGAAGTGGAGCCCGGGCCAGAGCTTCACACCCTGCCAGGGGTGGTGGGCGAGGTAGTCTTCATCCAGCTCGATGCCCAGGCCGGGCCTGGTGGGAAGCGCGATCTTCCCCCCCACCGCCTTCAGCACCTCGCCGGCCTGGCACTCGTCGCGCGTGGGCGAGAGCGCGTACTCCAGCGTGAGGAAGTTGGGCATGCAGGCAGCCACATGGACGCTGGCCGCGGTGCCGACTGGGCCGTTGGGGTTGTGCGGGGCCACGACGATGCTGTAGGTCTCGGCCATGGCCGCGATCTTGAGCGTCTCCTTGATCCCGCCGGCGTGGCAGAGGTCGGGTTGGATCACGTCGACGAGCTGGTTCTCGATGAGCTCCCGGTAGCCCCACTTGGTGAAGGCGCGTTCGCCTGTCGCCAGATCCATCGACAGGCCGGCCGCGCGGACGTTCCTCAACGCCAGGGTATTGTCTGGCGGCACCGGCTCCTCGAAGAACAGCAGGCCGTAGGGCTCCAACGCCCTTCCCAATCGGATGGCGACGGCGGGGCGGAACCGGCCGTGGCAATCGCACATCAGGTCGGCCTCGTCGCCGACCGCTTTCCGCATCGCCTCGTAAGCGCGGGCGGTCTCGCGCACCAGCCCGCGCTCGTCGACCGCCGCTGAAGCGCCTCGGCGGCCGGCCGCCCCGAACTTGAACGCCTGCCAGCCCTCGGCCTGGAGCTCCTGAGCCCGCCGCGGATCGCCGGTGTGCGTGTAGCACGAGATGTAATCGCGAACCGCACCGCCCAGCAGCTTGTAGACGGGCTGGCCGTAGGCTTTGCCCGTGATGTCCCACAGCGCCTGCTCGATGGCGCTGATCGCGCTCAAGATGGCGACGCCACCACGCCAGAACCCGTGGCGGTACATCCGCTGCCACAGGTAGTCGATGCGGGTCGGGTCTTCCCCCAGGACGTAGCCCTGGAGGTCTCGCACCGCCGCCACGACCGTGCCCTGCTTCATCTCCAGCGTGCCTTCGCCCCAGCCGTGGATGCCCTCGTCCGTCTCAACCTTGACGAAGACGTACTCGCGCCCCGGCGATTCCAGGATGTAGGTTTTGAGTTCGACGACCTTCACGACGTCCTCCCCTGTCCTGATCGTGGAGCCTATCCGCTAACCGTTGCCGGCAGGTCGGGGCCTCTCCGTCGACCGCATCGTGCGCCAGAGCGGCTCGCGGTCAGTAACCGAAATGATCCGGCACCGGGCGTGCTCCCCGGTTGCCGGCCCCCGCAACCTGCCGTCCCCGGCGATGGAGCATTCGACCGCGCAGCGCAGCGAGCGCCGGATCATCTAGCCGTAGATCTTCCCGTATCGGTCATAGAGCCGCAGTTGGATCACCGTCAGGATGATGGTCGCGATCAGGAGGACCACCGCGACGGCGGAGCCGTAGCCCAGCTTGGAGAACAGGAAGCCCTGGTTGAAGATGTGCAACGAGACCAACTCCGACTGGTGAGCTGGGCCGCCCTTCGTCAGGACATACACGAGGTCGAACTCCCGCATCGTGCGGATGACTCCCAGGATGGTCAGCGTCACCGTCGTGGGTGTCAGCAGCGGCAGGGTGACGTGGCGAACCTGCTGCCAAACCGAGGCGCCGTCCACCCGGGCGGCCTCGTAGTACTCGAGGGGGATCGACTGCATCCCGGCGAGATAGAGCACCATGCTGTAGCCGATGAACCGCCACACGTTTACACCGATGGCGGCGAAGAGGGCGATGCCGGGATCGCCCAGCCAGGCGCGGGTCAGGCTGCCAAGGCCGAGCGCCGTCAAGAGGTTGTTGAACGTGCCCCCCTGCGGGCCCAGGATCGTGCCCCAGACGACGGCGATGACAGCCGTGGAGATCGTCACCGGAGAGAAGAAGACGCCCCGGTAGAAAGCCCGCGCCGCCAGGCCCTGGTTCAGCAGGAGCGCCAGGGCCAGGCCAAAGACCAGTTGCAGGGGGATCGAGAACGCCATCCAGTAGAGGTTATTGCGCACCCCGAGCAGGAAGATCGGGTCGTTGGTGAACAGCGTGACGTAGTTCGCCAGCCCGACGAACCTCTGCGGCTGGATGCCATCCCACTGCATAACGCTCAGGCGCCAGGTCTCGACCACCGGATAGATCACGAAGGCGGCATACAGGAGAAGGGCCGGGGCCACGAAGAGCAGGCCCTGGTTGACGCCACGACGCCGGAGTCCACGCCGCAGGCGGACCCAGCGTTCCGTCCTGGCCAAAGAGAGCGACCTACTCGCCAGCGCCACACCGGTGTTGCTCTGCCGCATCTGACTACCCCTTCAACGCGCCGGCGGTGAGGCCGCTCACGAACTGGCGCTGCAGCACCAGGTAGACCACCATGGCCGGGATGACGATCCAGGTCAGGGCAGCAAACGTGCGCTCGTAGTTGACGACGTAGAGGTTGATGTAATAGATCCAGGCCAGGGGAGCAGTGCGCGCCTCTGTCCTGGTCATGAACAGCATCGCCATCAGGAACTCGTTCCAGGCTCCCAGGGCCTGGAAGATTGCCACCGCGCTGATCGCTGGCGTGCTCATCGGCAGCGCGATGCGATAGAAGATGCTCAGGCTGGAGGCACCGTCGATGATCGCGGCCTCCTCGATCTCGATGGGGAGCGTATCGAAGTAGCTGCGCAGCACCAGGATGCAGAACGGCAGCCCGAACGCGGTGTACGGCAGAATGAGGGCCGGATAGGTGTTGAACAGCCCCAGGAGGCGCACGGTCCGAAACAGGGGGATGATCAGCGCTGCCGCGGGCAGCATCAGCCCCAGCAGCAGGGTGACCAGGAGTAGGCGCGAGCCCAGGAACCGCCAGCGCGAGAACCCGTAGGCGGCCAGGGAACCCAGCCCGAGGACGAGCACCGTCGTGCAGATCGTGACGATGGCGCTGTTTCGCAGCATGATCCCGAGCGGCGTCTCCGCCCAGACGAGCCAGAAATTCCCGAAGTAGAGCTGCCGGGGAAACAAGGCCAGGACGTCGGCCGGCACACCCTGGTCCTTCAGGGCGATGCCCAGCATGGCGAGGACAGGGAACAGGATGACGAAGCAGCACAACAGCAACAGTGCGTGGGTCAACAGGCGAAGTCCGGCTCGGCGCATCGCCATGTCAGGTGGAGCGCCAGATAGCAGCGCTTGCCGCATTCATGTCCTCCTGCGCCCGACCTTCGGGCCAGAAACCTGGGAGCAGGCGACAAGTGACCCGTGCAGCCTTCAGGGCCAGGTTGGCGAGATGCCGACTGGCCCTGACGACCCCGACGACGGCAGGCCGGGTCTGCGACGCCCCAACGGGCGCGGCAGATGTCTCGACGAAAGGGGCTACGACTTGCAGCACGCGTCCCAGGCGGCCTGAACCTTTTCCATGCCCTGCTGCGGAGTGAGCGTCTTGAGGAGCTGGGCCTCCACGGCGTCCTGAAGAGCTTCCCGGATCTCCACCTTCAGCATCTCCCGCGGGAAGGACTTGTCCATCAGGGTGCCGATGAAGTCCATCGCGTCGTCGATCTCCTTCTCGCCCGTCGGCTTGTACACTCCGTTGACGATGGCGGGCGGGACTCTTTCCCCAACGATCTTCTGGGCCTCGTCGCTGCTCGCGACCACGGCCATATTGATCGCCGCGTCCTTGTTCTTGCCCCCCTTGGGCACAACCCGCGAGTACATCACATCGAAGTAGGGGGAGGAGGGCTTGGGCCCGGCCGCCAGCCACGTGGCGTCGGTCTTGACGGCCGGAATCTGGAAGACCCGCCAGTCCTGGAGCGCGCCGGGAGTCTGGATCAGCCCGTGCTTCTGGTGCCAGAAGCCGTAGGTCATCCCAGCCTTCCCCTCGTTCCACATCGGGCTGGACTGCGCGTTGCCCACCGCCTGGGGGTTGTCGATGAACACGCCGTCGTCGATCATACTCCTCAGCATCTTCAGGGCTTCGACCAGGACCTGGTCCGTGAACTTGATCTTGCCCTCTTCCGCCTTGCGGAATGGCCACGTCTCGGGCCCGGGGTCGGCGATCTGGCTCACCATCGCCAGGTACAGGTCCGTGTTCATCCACTTGTCCTTGGCCGGCCAGGCGACGCCCTGGATGCCGTTCGCCTTGAGCGTCTTGGCCGCCTGGACCAGGTCGGCGTAGCTCAGCGTGTAGTTGACGGGCTGCTTGATGCTGAACTTCTCGAACAGGCCCTTGTGATACCAGATGAACCCGCCCAGGTTGGTGCGCTCGGGGCCGTAGAACCAGTTGCCGCCCTTCGGGTCGAGGCTCTGGACATCGTCGACGACCTTCTTGGGGAAGCGCTTGATCCAGTCGGGACCGTAGGCCTGCTTCATCGGCTCCTGGAGGGGCTCGAACTGCGACACGAACGTGCGCGCCAGGGCGTTCACCTGGATGCCGTGGGCGTCCGGCCGGTCGCCTCCGGCGTAGGCGACCTTCAACGCATTGAGGAAATCCGGGTAGGGGAACAACGTCACCTCGTAGGTCCAGCCGGGGTACTTGCCTTCGAAGAGCGCCAGGTAGGGGTCCGGCTGTTTGGTGACCGCGGGCGTCCAGTAGTACGACCAGGTCCAGTAGGCCAGCTTCTTCCGGTCTCCCGCCGCCGCTGGCTTCGCCGCTGTCGGTGGGCTCGACTCGGCCGGCTTGGCCCCGGGCTGGGCCGGCGCCGGGGCTGCCGGTTTCGGCGCCGGGGTCGGGGTGGGCTCCGGCGCGCCAGCGCAAGCGGACAGCAGGGGCGACACCACGAGACCGCCGACGAGGCCGCCAATGAGCTCGCGTCGATTGAAGCGCTTCACCTTTGCCATCTCCTCTTCTCGGCACATCTGTGCCACTGTGACCTCAGTGTCCCGCCGATTCACTGGCAACACGCGGGGGCCAACGCGCAGAGCCCTTCCCACCAGCCGATGGCCACTTGCTCGCGCCCGTTCACCCCCTCTCCCCTGATGGCGGGCCGCCGGGGTTGCCTGACACCACGTCACCCCATAGTGACAGGCGCTATTCTACACGCCTCCTTGTTCACCGTCAAGCTGTCAGCTCGTTACCACTGTCGGGCCGGTCGCTGGCGAAGGGCGACGACCGCGCCCACGGCGACGACGATCACGACGACGACGAGCGGTATCGGCGACCGCTCCGCCGCGGTCGCCCGATCGGCCAGCACGAGCGTAGTGGTCGTTTGCGACGTTGGCCCTGGCGCGACCAAGGCGCTCAGGTCCGCGGCGGCGATGGTCGGGAGCGGAGTCGGCCGAGACCACCGCGATGGGCTGGCCGGCACAGCTCGGCTCAATGCCGCTGTTTGCTCAACCGCTCGCGATGGGGAAAGCGGCCGGGCCGCGGGAGATGATGGAATACTGACCGCGGCAGCGTCAACAGGCGCTGGCGGCGGCAGGGAAGGCGACGAAGTCGGCGATGGCTCTGGAGCCCGTTGGACAGTCCGGTTGGGCGCAGCGGATGACCCGGAGCCGACCGCGGACCCGGCACCGATCTCGCTGTCGAGAAGCTGGGCGGTGGCCAGGGGGAGCTGGTTCGGCCCCGGACCAATGGCAGCCGCCTGCTGGGGGATCGAACTGTCAGCCCAGGCTTGCCGCAACTGCGCGTCGGCGATGAAGCGACGAGCGCCCTGGGCATCGGCGAAGGCGGGATCGTGAACGAAGACTCCCTCGCGATTCGCCCCGACCACGACGACGTAGTGGTCGCTGACAGACCGCGAGCCCTCGTTCCCTGGCAGCGACCGATAGTGGACGAGCGTGATCACCGGCCAGCCCCGCGCGATCTGCGCGCGGATCTCGTCCACGGTCCATCGATGATACCCCGTCTGGTCCCGCAGACCGCTGGCGGCCAAACCGGACTCCTCGGCGATGACCTGCAAGAAGTCGAGCGCGACGCCATCGTTGTAGCCCGAGGTTCCCTGAAGGCGGTTGACGATGGCACGCAGGCGCTCGGTCGGCGCCTGGATCCCAAACGCCTCGAGCACCATCGCCAGTGACGCCGGGCCGCAGTTCGCCGCGGCGTACGGCGAGTCGTCGAACTGGCTGCGGAACGGGATGTCGAGCAGCATCGTGTAGCCGTCAGCCTGGCGTGACGGTGGCGCCAGCGCTGCCGCCGAGACCGGTAGAGCGTTTGACCTGGGAGGCGGCGCGGGGACCGCTGGCGGCTGCTCCGGGACGACGGCCGTCCTGACCGCGTTCAGCGTGGCGGTTGCGGTGGGCAACGGCGTCTCGGTTGGCGGTGGCGTTGCGGTCCACGTGTTGGTCGGCGGGGATGTCGCGGTCGGTGTCGCCGGGATCGTCCCCGTGGCGGTACCGGTCGGTGAAGCCGTTGAGTTGGGGGTGGCCGTCGGCGTCGCCGTGATGGTCCCCGTGGCGCTGCCGGTCGGTGAAGCGGTCGAGATGGCGGTGGCCGTCGGCGTCGCCGTGATGGTCCCCGTGGCGGTACCGGTCGGTGAAGCCGTTGAGTTGGGGGTGGCCGTCGGCGTCGCCGTGATGGTGTCCGTCGGGCTGCCGGTTGGCGGGGCCGCCGAAGTGACCGTGAGTGTTCGTGTCGTAGTCGGCGTCGCGGTCCCACTCAGCGTCGGCGTCCCCGTAGCCGTGCTGGACAGCAGCCCCGTGGCGGTGGCCGTCGGCGTCGCCGTTGGCAAGGCAGTGTGCGTGGGCGTGGCCGTGGCGAGGGCCGTTGCCGTCGGCGATGGCGCCGCGACGGGCGTCAGCGAAGCGATTCGCGTGGCGGTGGCCGTGGCAGTCGACGTGAGCGTTGGCGTCGGCGTGTCAGTCGGCGATGGGCTCGGATCCGCCGAGCGGACCCGAGGGGCGAGTGTCGGCGTGGCCGTCACCGATGGGGCTCCGACGGCCGCCGTCGGGCTCGCGGTGAACCCAGCGGTCGGGCTGGCAGTGGGAGTCGTGGTCACGCTGGCGGTGACGCTCGGCGTGGCGGTGGCGGTGAAAGGCGCTGCTTCCGTCGGGGCCGCGCGCGCAAGCCCGGCGTGGCCGAACGGCGGGAGCAGGCCAGTGAGCGCGAGTATTGCCACCACCAGAACAGGCCACCGCTGCAAGCGCGCCTCTCCATCGGCGATCAAGTACGTAGCCATCAGTCATCAACAGTCAGCCGCCCTCACCCCCTACCCCTCTCCCCGTGGGAGAGGGGTAGGGG
>JACPQP010000578.1 GCA_016190465.1 Chloroflexota bacterium | reverse complement strand
GGGACACCCCAAACCCCGCCAGGACGGGCTCCGCCCTTCCTGGACCTTCCCGAGACACGGTCGGAATCAGGAAGCTGATGATGGTTTTGGGGACACCCCAAACCCCGCCAGGACGGGCTCCGCCCTTCCTGGTCCTTCCCGGGACGCAGGTGAAATTTCCGAGAACAACTTTGTTTCGGGATAGGCCGAAGCAGATCGCCAGTCTGTCAATACGAGCCGCAGCGAGGAATCTCGGCCGTGGCCCTGGTGCACCGTGGCGGAGATTCCTCGCCCTGGGGGGCTCGAAATGACACATGCGGCTGGAGGACTATGGGGGTGGCGTGCTCAGCGGGAGCAGTTGCCTTGCCGAAGGGCAAGCGCGACGGCTTCCAGCCGGCTGCCCGCGCCCAGCTTATGGAGGATCCGGTCGATGTGGTTGCGGGCCGTCTTCGGTGCCACGCAGAGCCGGGTGGCGATCGTCGCGGTGCTGGCGCCCTCGCAGAGGAGGTGGAGGATCTCTCGCTCCCGGGCGGTGAGCCCCTGAAGATGGTCAGCGGCCGGCCGGGCCGGCGGCGCCGGCTCGCGCTGCGTCAGGAGCCGAAGGACCTCCTCGACCAACAGCCCGGTGCGCGCCGGTTCGGCCGTGGCGCGGAGCAGATGGACTACCGCGAGGAGCCGGCCACCTTCGCCGCGCAGCGGGATGATGCTGACGTTCAGCCACTGGCGCTCGCCATCCTTGCGCTGGACCTGGAAGTCGAAGTTGCGCACCAGTCCGCCCTGGCGGACGCAGGACATCGGCGCGCACTCCGGCAAGCAGAGCGGGTTGCCGTACCGGTCGGTCCCCTGGAGCAGCGTGTGGCAGATGCGGCCGAGCGCGTCCTCGGCCGAAAAGCCGAGCAGCTCCTGAGCGGCCGGGTTCCAGGCCACGATCCGGTGCTCGGCGTCGACGGCCATCACGCCGTCGGCGGTGTGGGAGACCAGCCCAAGCATGTGCTCCAACTCCACTCGACGCTGCCCTCCGTCCGCCGGATCAGTTGTGCCCCTCTCCGTTCCCGTGGTAGGGGCGGCCCCCCGTGGCCGCCCGTGACGGAGAGGGGGAGGGCGTGAGGTCAGGCCACGGCCCCGCGCTCGCGATGATAGCATACGGTGGAGTTCCCCACAACGCCTGGGCTGGCCCCTTCGACAGGTTGCTTGACATCGCCCGCCGTCCCTGCACAATATCCACAGGGTAGGGGCAGGCCCCCGTGCCTGCCCCCCGCTCAGGACCAGGCCGCTCACGGATCTAATATACGAGGAGGTTCGCTATGAGAATCATCGCCCCAGGCCAGGTTGGGTTGGAACGGGTCGACGCGCTGGTCGACGGGCTGGACCACCCGGAGGGCGTCACCTACGGCGCCGATGGGTGCGTCTACGCGGGGAGCGAGACGGGGACCGTGTATCGGATCAACTGGGATGACCGCGGCGTAGTGGAGGTCGGCTCGACCGGAGGGTTCGTCCTCGGCCTCGCGTTGGACGCCGATCACTACGTCTACGGGTGCGACTCTCGGCGCCGGGCCGTGTTCCGGATGAGCCCCACCGGGGCGGTCGACACGTACTCCTCCGGGACGCGGGAGCGCCCGATGTCGATCCCCAACTACCCGGTTTTCGACGCCGCGGGGAACCTGTACGTCTCCGACTCCGGAAGCTTCCCCAGCGGTGGCGGCTGCGTCTACCGCATCGCGCCGGGTGGCCGGACCAGCGTCTGGACCGAGGAGACTCGGCTCTTCGCGAATGGCATAGCGCTCGCGCCGGACGGGCGGAGCCTCTACGTGGTGGAGTCGATCCGGGCCGGGGTGGTCCGCGTCCCGATCCGGGACGATGGCTCGGCGGGTCCACTGGAGGTAGTCGTCGAGCTCCCGATGGCCATCCCCGACGGGCTCGCGTTCGACGCCGATGGCGGGCTGTACATCGCCTGCTACCGGCCGGACCGGATCTATCGACTCTCGGCCAGCGGGCAGCTCGAGGTAGTCGCGGACGACTGGACGGGGCACGTGCTCGCCGCGCCGACGAACCTCGCCTTCGCCGGCCCGGGGCTCCGCCACCTGGTGTTCGCGAACCTCGGACGGTGGCACCTGGGCCGGCTGAGCGTCGACGTGCCAGGCCACCCCCTCCGCTACCCCACCCTGCGCTAGGGCTCCCAGGCGATCTCGATCGCCTCGGCCACCGACGCGGCGCCGATGGTCGTCAGCCCCAGTTGCTGCGCCAGACGCGGGCTCGCCGCGCTCTGGGGGATCAGGCACCGGCGGAAGCCGAGGTTCGCCGCCTCGGCCAGGCGCCGCTCGAGCTGACCGACCCGCCGCAGCTCGCCCGATAGCCCCACTTCGCCGATCACCGCCAGGTCAGTGGCGATCGAGACCTCGCGGAAGCTGGAGGCGACGGCGACCGCGACAGCGAGGTCGGCCGCGGGCTCGCTCACCTTCAGCCCACCGACGACGTTCACGTAGATGTCCTGATTCGAGAGGCCAAGGCCCACCCGTTTGGTCAGCACGGCGGTCAGAACGAGGAGGCGACCCAGATCGATCCCGTTTGCGGTCCGGCGGGGCAGGCCGAACGTGGTGGTCGTCGTCAGCGCCTGGATCTCCACCAGGAGTGGCCGCGTCCCTTCGAGCGTCACCGCGACGGCCGAGCCGAAGGTCGGGCCGGTGCGCTCGCCGAGGAACACCGCCGAGGGGTTGCTGACCTCGGCCAGACCATCACCCTGCATCTCGAACACGCCGACTTCGTTGGTCGAGCCGAAGCGGTTCTTCACGCCGCGCAGCAGCCGGTACGAGTGGAATCGCTCGCCCTCCAGGTAGAGCACAGTGTCGACGATGTGCTCGAGGACTCGCGGGCCGGCGATCGCGCCCTCTTTGGTGACGTGGCCGACGATGAAGATCGGGATGTGGGTTGCCTTGGCCACCCGCAGCAGCGCCATCGCGCTCTCGCGCACCTGGGTGACGCTGCCCGCGGCCGACGGCACCGCCGGGAGGTACATCGTCTGGATCGAGTCGACGACCACCAGCCGGGGCCGCACCTCCTCGATCTGGACCAGCACCTGGTCGAGCGCCGTCTCCGCGAGCACAAACAGCCGCTCGCCGCCGACGCTCAGCCGGTCCGCCCGCAGCTTCACCTGCTCGGCCGACTCCTCGCCAGAGACGTAGAGGACCGGGCCGACCTGGTCTGCAAGAGAGCCGGCGAGCTGAAGCAGCAGCGTGCTCTTGCCGATTCCTGGATCCCCGCCGACGAGCACCACCGATCCTGGCACAATGCCGCCGCCGAGGACGCGGCTGAACTCGCCGATCGGGACCGGGACCCGCTCGAATCGACTGCTCTGGAGTTGGGCGAGCGGGACTGGCCGGACCATCCCCGCCGACATGGCGACGCTGCGGCCGGGTGCCGGCTCGGGCGCCTCGACGGTCTCGACGAGCGAGTTCCAGGCGCCGCAGTCGGCGCAACGACCCTCCCAGCGCGGGCTCTGGTAGCCGCATTGCTGACACACGTAGATGACGCGTTGGCGTGGTGACCGGGTCACTGTCTCGCCATGTCCTGGACGGTGAGCGCCATGTTGTCAACAGTGGGTAGCGGAAGTTGGTCGGCCAAACGGAGCAGAATCCATCCCTCGAGCACCTCCTGTAGCTCGGCGCGACACCCCTCGAGCGTGGCTGCATCTGCCCAGACGCCCTGGAAACCGGGGATCTCGCCGAAGTAGGTTCCGTCGTCGAGCAGCTTGTAGCGGCCGTGGCGCATCGCCGCGGCGATGTACGCGGAAAGAATCGGCGTGGAGCTGATGTCCAATCGCGCACCTCCCAAAAGGGATTCTACTCCAGATCAGCACTGCACTCCAGGTCGGCAGGAGCGCCCGGAACGAACCTTTGCGCCCGTCGCCAAGGCTATCGGTTGGCCCACTGGCACATCACTTGCTCCTATCCGGGGCGGAGAGCACGCGGCCCTCACCCCCTACCCCTCTCCCCGTGGGAGAGGGGCG
>JACPQP010000569.1 GCA_016190465.1 Chloroflexota bacterium | reverse complement strand
GTTCTACATCCGGGCGGCGCGCGCGGGGTTCCTCGCGGTGGACCCCACGCTCGAACGGATCTCGGAGAGCCTGGGCATCTCGCCGCTCCGCACGTTCTGGCGGGTGACGCTGCCACTCGCGCTGCCGTCGCTGGCCGGCGGCGCGGTGATGTGCTGGGCCCGCGCCCTGGGGGAGTTCGGGGCGACGATCATGTTCGCCGGCAACTTCGTCGGGCGAACCCAGACCATGCCGCTCGCCATCTACCAGGCGATGGAGACCGACCTGAACGTGGCGCTGACGCTGGCGACCATCCTCATCGTGGTGTCGCTCGCGGTGCTGATTGTGTTTCGGCTGCTCCTCCGGAGGAGCTTCATCGTTGGATGAGAAAAGGGGGTGAGGGGAAGCTGCCGTGAGCCGTTCCCCCCAGCTTGACGTAGACCTCGATCTCCAGCTCGGCTCGTTCCGATTGCGGGCGCGCTACGCAATCGGGGATGAGCTTCTGGTGCTGTTCGGACCGTCGGGTTCCGGGAAGAGTCTGACGCTCCAATGTCTGGCCGGCTGGCTCCGGCCGCAACGCGGGCGCGTCGTGTTGAACGACCGCGTGCTGTTCGATGCGGGGCGACGGGTCGATCTGCCGTCGTCCGATCGGCGAATCGGGTACCTGGTCCAGAGCTGTGGTCTGTTCCCCCACCTCAGCGTGGTCGAGAACATCGGCTACGGGCTGGTCGGCATCGCGCGATCGGAGCGCCAGCGGCGCGTCGCCGAGCTCATGGACCTGATGCAGCTCAACGGGCTGGCCGACCGGCACCCGGCCGAGATCTCTGGCGGGCAGCAGCAGCGGGTTGCCCTGGCGCGCGCCCTCATCATCCGGCCGGACCTGCTGCTGCTGGACGAGCCGTTCTCCGCGCTCGACGCGGGCATTCGGCGGTATCTCCGCCAGGAGCTGGTCGTCCTGCGCCGACGCCTGGGGATCCCGATCCTCTTCGTGACCCACGACCTCGGCGAGGCCTACGCGCTGGCCGATCGTGTCGCCGTCTACGACGCGGGACAGGTGCTGCAGATCGGCGACAAGGGCGCGGTGTTCGATCGTCCGGTCAGCCGCGACGTGGCGCTCCTCACCGGTACCCGGAACGTCTTCACCGGCCGGGTCGTCGTGGCCGACGAAACCGGCCTCGTCGTCGACACGCCGCGCTTTACGGTCCGCACTCGGCGGTATCCGCTCGCGGTCGGCGATCCGGTCGACGTCTGCATTCGGCCGGAGCGCGTGTTCCTGGTGCGTCCGGACCGACCTTCGGCGACGGCGGCGAGCGAGTCGAATCTCCTGGCCGGGCGGATCGTCGAGCGGGTCGAGCATGGCGCGCTGTGGACCCTCCACATCCAGCTCGAGGCTCGATCCCCCGGCCCCCCCTACGATCTGGAGGTAGACATCGCCGCGCATCCCTACCAGGTGCTCGGGGTCGACCGTCGAGACGACTGGCTCCTGGCGTTGCGTCGGGATTCGCTCCACGTGATGCCGGCCGGACCGGCGGCCGTTCCGTCAGCTTTAACAGGGGATTAATCGACAGCCGGACGGACGTAGGCTAGTATCACCTGGCGAGTGATCAAGTGCGGGGTGTTGGGTGCCGGGTGTCAGGTGCCGGGTCTTGGGGCTCAGCCCCGGGACTCCCGACACTCGACCCCTAACCCCAGAGGGGTGAGTGGATGACGGCGGAGAGTCCGATGTCCAACGGCAATGGCAAGAGATCGGCGAGCGCACAGGAGTTGCTGGAGGTGCTGACGCGCCTCGAGGAGAAGCTCGAAGCGGCGCTTGCCGAGGCGCGCGCCCGCCGGGTCACCCTCGATTTCCGCCCGGGGCGTCAGCCACTCCCTCTGGGAGAGGGTCAGGGTAAGGGTCCGGGCTGATCGCCCCTTTCGCCGACCGAACAACCGCCCCCTTACCGATCAACTACCCACAAACTGCTCCAGGAATCGCTTGCCAACCAGCAGGCCGCGCTTCGCCTCCTCCGGATCGGTGAGGAATCCCCAGACGTTGTCTTCATGCTCGATGGTCAGCGCGCCGTCAAACCCGACTTCATGGAGGGTGGAGACGTAGGCCGCCCAATCGACTACCCCGTAGCCCGGCAGCCGGTAGCGGAACCAGCCGGACGTCCCGCGCGGCGCAGTCTCCAGTTGCGGGCCGTAGACGCCGTAGCGGTACATTCCCTCGGGCAGCATCTCGGTATCCTTGGCGTGCGCGTGGTAGACGCGGCTGCCGAACTCACGGAGCGCCCGCCGCCAGTCGATCCCCTGCCAGACGAGGTGTGAGGGGTCGAAGCACAGCCCCAGCGCCGGCGAGGGGACCGCCGCGAACATCGCCTCCCAGGCCTCCGGGGTGGTGGCCAGGTTCTGGCCCCGGTTCGGCCAGTTTTCGAAGACGATCCGCACCCCCTTCGACTCGGCGTATCGGGCCAGCTCGCCGTAGGTGACCTTGAATATCTCCAGGTTCTCGGCCGCCGTCGCCTTCGGATCGCGGCGCGTGCCCATCCCCACCGTCGGGATGCTCTGCCAGGCGGCCAGGTCGAGCGCCCGCCGGGCCTGCTCCATCTGGCTGGCGCGCTCGACCTCGTCAGTGCTAAGGGGCTGGGAGGCAAAGCCCTGGGTCGAGGCGATCGGCATACCGTGGCGGTCGCAGATCGCCCGGGCATCCGCCTGTTCGGGCCCGACGTCGATGGAGCCGAAGCCGTGCTCGGCGCCCCACCGGACGAACCCGTCGAAGTCCAGTCGGCGCATCACGCCAGTCGCGAAAAAGCCAATCTTCACATGTTCCTCCTCTATCTCTATGCACTTTATGCTCTATGCACATTATGCACATTCAGGATGCCTGCCGGGCGTAGATGCCTCCGGGAAGCAATGCGAGTACTTCCCGATCCCCGCCCTGACGAGAAGCGTCCTTGCTCGAACAGTATGCCAGCCGGGCGGTGCTGTCAAGCCTCGTGGCGGGTGCCTGGCGGTACTCACCACAAAGCCAGACGGACGGCTCCTACGGTGCCTTCGTGGTTTCCTTGCCCGTCATCGGCGTGACTGGACCTCGATCAGGCCGGCCACGAACACGTCGCCGATGGTGCCAAGGTGCTCGTCGAGAATGGGCAGGCGGCTCAGGTCGTCCGGCCGGTAGACGCTGATCTGGAGCCGGTACTCGCCGGGCGACACGTCCCAGGGGATCGCGATCCGGTGGCGGTCGACGACGGCCTCGCCAGACCGCCACCACGTGGTCGGGAACGCGCCGACCGCGGGGCCGCGGTCCTGCTGGAAGAGCATCCCCGGCCGATCGGCGGTCGCCTGCACCGACACGACGTAGTCGTGGGCTGGCCGGCGCAGCGCCTGCCAGTCCAGGATCACGGTCAGGTAATCGCCCGGTCGAGTTGGTCCAGGGCCCAGCCGCACGTCACGCAGCGCGAGCTGATCGCCGAAATTGACGGGCAACGTGATGTCGTCGTCTCGTTGCGGGTGGGCTGGCTCGACCCCCAGGTAGGCGAGTGTCAGCGCCTCCCGTAGGGATGAGAGCCACGTGGGTCGAGCGGCAAGCCAACCCGCGCCTTCCCGCACGGCGACCTCGACGCGCACCGGTGTCGGCGAGCCGACCGGCACGTCTAGACGGCGGGTCTCCTGGTAGATCGCATCAGTTGACCAGCCATCGAGCGGATGCGCCGCGAAGAGGGGCGAGCGAGCCTCCTCGGCGAGGACTGCCCCATCCGGTCCGATGAGTCGGACGACGCTGTCGGCCTGACCGCCGGCCGCGCCCTGCGACTGCCACCAGAGGTTGACGACGACCGAGCCAGCCTCGACCGCATTGGCGGCCACGTCGGCCCCACGCAGCACGAGCCAGCCCGGGCGGTCGGGCCGCGAGTAGGTGACGTGCATCGCCGTGGCGGTCTTCGGCAAGCCATCCCGGCGCGGAGCGACGACAATCCGGCCCAGCGTCAGGTCTGGTCGGCCGTCGTCGGGCGCCAACCATTCCTGGTGGAAGTCGAGGTGGACCCCGAGTCGGACGTCGTACGGGCCCGGTGGCAGGCCCGGCGGCAGCGCCAGGCGATGGGTGTCCCGCACGACCGCGCCGGCCGGCCAGCGCGGCGTCGGGTAATTGCCGTCGACCGGGACGCCATCCTCTTCGGCGGCCCACACCGTGCCGCGGGCGTCGTGCAGCCGTGGACGAAACCGCAGGTTCTGCTCGAGCGGCTCGCGGGCCCGCCAGTGGAGCTCCACCACGACTGCCGCCTCGTCTGACGCCACAGTGTCAGGGAGCGAGGCGGCGAGCAGCTCGAGGCTTCCCCAGCGCGCCAGGGGGGCCGGTCGCTCGCGCAAAGGCGCAAAGCCGCCAAGACCGGGGTTGACGGGGCGACGGGGCGGCGGGGCGACGAGGAGTGGGTTCGCCGTGTCGCCCCGTCGCCCCGTCGCCCCGTCGGTCGCCGCATCGCCTGGCGCTGACGCAGCCGAGCGAAGCCGAGTCAAGAGCCCTGCGCTCTCCGAGCGGTATCGCCCGTCGGCGAAGATGCGGCGAGCGGTGTAGACCGGATGGCCGGTGGCAAGGTCGCGATCGATCCGGGCCAGGTATTCGCCCTCGGTCGGATACGTCACGATCCGCGCGTCGTGCCGCTGGCCAACCGTGTGCGCGAGGTAATCCAGCGCGGCGAAGCGCGCCCCATGCGCCAGGATGGTCGCGTCCGGCTCGACCGTTTCGAGCGCCCGCTGCGCCCAGACGACGTGATCGCGAAACTCCGACCGGTCGGCTGCCACGTAGTGCGCTGTGGCCAGGTGCAGGGGGAGAGCGATGACGATCAGGGTGGCGAGTCCAGGGGCACGAAGGGGAGAGATGCGGGGAGGGAGCGCGGCGGTGAGCGCCCGTCTGCACACAACGAGCGCCTGCGACAGGCCCAGGCCGATGAAGATCGCCAGCGTCACCGACACCGGAAGCAGGTAGTTGGCGTCGTTGTAGTCGGCGTAGTAGCTTGCCGCGAAGAGAAGCTGCGCCAGTGTTCCCGCCATCGCGGCCAGGGCAAAGATAGGCTGACGGGCCACCAACGTGACGGCGCCGGCGGCCGCCAGCGCGAGCCCGACCGGCCCGAACTGGTCCGAGACGAAGCGGGCAACCAGCGCTGCCCGCTCCGGCTCCTCCATCCACGAGGCCCAGCGGAACGCGCCCGCGTACTCGGCGCCGGTCACGTGCTGAAGGAACTCGGCCAGCGCCATCGGCCGGCGCAGCGGGATGTAGGCGTACAGTCCGAGTGGGAGAGCGAAGGCGACGACGACCAGCGCACTGTTTCGGGCGAGACGAACCGTCTTCAGCCACCCCAGCCAGACGATCCCCAGCGCGGGCAACAGGAGGAGCATCGTCCGGTGGTGGGTCAAGCTCAGCCCGTAAACGAACGCGATGAGCCGCCAACCGGGACCGGGCGCCTTGGGCCGTCGCGCTGGCGACGCCAGGAGGTAGAGCATCACGGCGACGAAAGCCGCGTCCAACGCATACTTCTCGGCGATGACCGCCTGGCGCCAGTAGGTCAGCGAGAACGCGAGCGCTAGCGCGCCGCCCGTACTCGCGGCGGTGCTTCCCGTCAGCGATTGCACGGTCAGATACACGAACAGCACGCCGAGGGCCGCGCTGATGGCCGAAAACAGGTTGACCCGGTAGGCCACCTCGCCCACCGGCAGGAGGGTGAACAGCTTGCCGACGAGAGTGTAAAGCGGATAGCCAGTCGGGTGGGCCACGCCGAGACTATCGCTGACGACCTGCAACTCGTAGCCGTCGGCGACGGCGACGCTGGGGGCGAGCGTCGCCAGGTACATCGCGAGGGCGACGCCGACCACTAACGTCGCGCCGAGAGCGCGGCGCACCTCATCTCCCAACCCCCTCTGCCCTATGGCCAACCCCGCGACCAGCGCGAACGCGGCGATGCCGACGAGCGTAGCGCGCCGTGGGTCGAAGTCGCGCGGCAGCAGATGCAACCAGAGGAGGAAAAGGGGAAGGCCGGTGTCAGGTGAGGGGAATAGATCGGCCAGGCGGGTTCGGCCCTCACCCCTTGCCCCTCTCCCCGCGGGAGAAGGGGATGGATCTCCCTCTCCCCCGGGGAGAGGGCTGGGGTGAGGGCGGCCAGTTCCCTCGCCCGTGGGGAGACGGTTGGGGTGACGGCGGAAAGGAGATCTTTCGCCCGCTACTGCCCCCAGCACCAGCACAAGGGCGCACGCGAGGGCGATCAGCGCGGCGATGCTTCGATCGTTCAGCTCCGGTGGGAGGCGGTTCGATTCGACCAGGACGCGGTGCAAGAAGAGTCCGGCCGTCGCGCCCTCGGCCCCCAGCAGGCTCATACGGAGGAAGGCACTCGCCCGGGGTGGTGAGGTCGAGACGTGGGTCATGCTCAGGCCAGGTCGACCGATTGGCCGAGCCCGGTCTCGATCGCCTCTCGGCTCACCGCGCCGAGTCGCAGGATGACCGGACGGGCCGGGGTGCAGTCGACGACGGTGGACTCGACGCCGCCCGGGCACCGTCCCCCGTCGACGACGTAGCCGATGCGGCCGCCCAGTTCGCGGAGGACCTCGTCGGCGGTGATCGGGCTGGGGCGTCCGGAAAGGTTGGCGCTCGTCGCGGCCAGCGGAGCGCCGAGCTTGCGGATCAGCGCGATGGTCAGGGGGTGATCCGGCGCGCGCACGGCAACGGTATCGCCTCCCGCCGTGACGACATCGGGCAGAGTGCGGGCACGCCAGAGGACAACCGTCAGCCCGCCCGGCCAGAACCGGTCGATCAGGGCGCGGGCCGCCGGCGGCACTTCGCGAGCAATCGACGTCAGGGAGGCCTCCGGGGCGATCAAGAGCGGAATCGCCTTGTCGACCGGCCGCATCTTCGCTTTGAAGAGCCGGGCGACCGCTGCCGGACGGAAGGCGTGGGCGCCGACGCCGTAGACGGTGTCGGTCGGGAAGGCGACGAGGCTGCCACGGGCGAGCGCCCGCGCCGCCCGATCCAGGTCCTCGTCGCTGGCCGAGAGCAACCGGGTGAGAATGGCCATCTTCAGTCAGC
>JACPQP010000567.1 GCA_016190465.1 Chloroflexota bacterium | reverse complement strand
GGCTCGCGCGGCGCGTCTTCCGACTCCCCGCGGCGTCAAAGCGTCCCAACACGGGAATCGCATCCAGGTGAACTGGCAACCCGTCGAAGGAGCTACAGGCTACCGGGTGAGTGAGTCCGGGCAGGTGGTCGGCGAGGTTGTCGCGCCTCCCTGGCCGTCGCCCGATCTGCTCGCAGATGACTACCGCATACGGGTGCAGGCATTCAACGATCGCCAACAGAGCGACTGGAGCGATGTTCAGATCGTGCGGGTCGTCGCCGGTTCCGGCGCAGTCGCCCCCCACTCGGATTCGGCCGGCCACCTCGCCTCACGGTCGGCCAACGGGAAACCGGCGGCCGCGAGCCCGCTCTGGTTGACGATTGGCGCGGTCGCTCTCATCGTTTTGGGGCTGGCCGTGGCCCTCGTCTGCTATGGCCCTGCCGCGTACGAACGCATCGTCGGGAACCCGTCAGGGCCGGCCGCTCCCCCGACAGTTGCCCCGACGCCACGTGCGCCGACGTCGGCGCCTGGCTCGGGGAATGCCACCAGGGGGACCGCCATAATCCCCCCACCGTCGCCGACCGCCGGTGGCACGCCTCCCGCACTGAGCGGGGCAGGCCCGGCGAAGGCGGAAGCAACCGTGTTGCGGCCAACCATCGTCGACGACTTTCATTCAGCCGCGGCCACGGAGGTCGCCGGGAAGGCGGGTGCAACGCTCACCCCTCGACTCGCACCAACATCCACGCCTCCCCCGCCAGCCGCGGCGCCCACGCGCGGGACGACTGTGACCCGGACCGTGACCCCGACCCCCTCCACGCCGACCAGCGCCGTGACGCCCACGCCGGCACTCACGCCCCGGTGAGAGGCTGACAGGGGTAGGTGTGGTGGTGGGCAGCTCTTCGGGCGGGCAAAGTAGGTATCAGAGGAGTACGCCATGTACCGTGCGATCGTGACCGTGCAGCGGCAGGGTGAAAGCGCATCCCGCGATCTGGAGGTTCCCTGTGAGGTGCCCGCCGAGCAGCTTGCCGCTCTGCTCGTCCAGGCGCTACAATGCAACTCGGGTGGGGAAGTGCAGCGGACGCCCTACGAGATCGTGGTTCAACCCCATTCGCGGCTGTTGCAGTCGCACGAGAGCCTGGCCGACGTTGGCGCCTGGGACGGAGTCTGGCTGGTGCTGCGGCCGGCGCTCGGCTCTGCCGGCGGAGACCGTGTCTCCGCCGGAAGGGGCAGGACTCCGGAACGCGGAGAAGCTCCCGCGCGAGGCCCGGTTGCCGGTTGGCGCCCGCTCGGGGTTGACGTCCCATCGCGCGAGGCACCTGGGGAGCCAGCTCCCGAGCCAGAGCAGCCCGCATCAGGCTACGTCTGGAAGCGGCTGGACGGCGCCGAGCCCTGAGGAACACTCCATGGCCTGGCGACGCGAACAGGGGCGCGACCGATTCTTTCGGCGGGCCAAGGCCGAGGGGTTTCGGGCGCGGTCCGTCTACAAGCTGCGGGAGATCGCCGAGAAGCACCGCTTACTGGCGCCGGGCGCGCGCGTCCTCGACCTGGGCGCGGCGCCGGGGAGCTGGAGCCAGCTCGCGGCGACGCTGGTTGGCCCCCCGGGACGCGTCGTCGCCGTCGACCTTCAGCCGATCGCGCCGATTCCGGGGGTGAAGACCCTCGTCGGCGACATCCGACTCGCGGAGACGCTGGAGCGCGCCCAGGCGGAGCTGGGCGGACCGGCTGACGTCGTCCTCTCCGACGTCGCGCCGGCGACGACCGGCATCGCGGTGACCGATCACGCCCGGTCGATCGAGCTGGCCAGCGCCGCGCTTGCCGTCGCCGAGCAGACGCTGCGGCCGGGGGGCGCGCTGGTCGTGAAGGTGTTTCGCGGCCCCGACTTCGACCAATTCCTGGGCGCGGTCCGCCAGCGCTTCGGGGCGACGAAGGTCGCGATCCCGGAGGCGACGCGCAAGGAGAGCCGGGAGGCGTTCATCGTGGGGCTTGGCTATCGCGGCAGAGAAGAGGTTGCGGCCGGGTCCGGAGGACGCCTATAATCTTCTCGTGAGGGCGAAGTGAGAGCAGAAGCTGTGGCGAAGATCGAGAAGCTGGCCGGGCCGGCGACGCGGAAGCGAGTCGACCGGGCGCGGCTGGCGCTGGCGGTCCGGGAGATTCTGCTCGCTATTGGCGACGACCCGGAGCGGAGCGGCCTGCGCGAGACCCCCGAGCGAGTCGCCGACCTGTATGCCGATCTCTTTGCCGGCATCGGCGCCGATCCGGCCGACGAGCTCGCCGAGAGCATCGCCGACGAAGAAGAGCGCGCCTCCGGGGTGATCCTCGTCCGCGACATTCCGTTCCACAGCGTCTGCGAGCACCACCTGTTGCCGTTCAGCGGCGTCGCCCACGTTGGCTACCTGCCGAATGGCCACGTGGTCGGTCTTGGCAAGCTCGCCCGGGTCGTCGATACGTGCGCTCGTCGCCTCCAGATCCAGGAGCGGCTGACCCGCCAGATCGCCGACGCCGTCGAGAGAGGGGTTCGGCCGCGCGCGGTGGGGGTTATCGTCGAGGCAAGCCACCTCTGCATGGCGATGCGCGGGTTGAAGACCGTGGGCGCCACCGTCACCACCTCGGAGCTTCGTGGCGAGTTCGCGACCGACCCGGTGGCCCGGGCCGAGTTTGTCACGCTGGCTCGGGCGAAATGTGACGAGTAGGGCGGGACAACCGGTGACGCTCCCCGACCGTATCATTCTGGAAGGGCTGACCTTCTACGGCTACCACGGTGTGCACCCCGAAGAGCGCACCCTCGGCCAGCGGTTCGTCGTCGACGTGTCGATCGAGGCTGACTTGCGCCGGGCCGGCGAGACAGACGATCTTGGCCAGACGGTGAGCTACTCGGCCGTCGTCGGGGTTGTGCGGCGGGTCGTCGAGGGCGCCAGTGTCCAGTTGATCGAGACGCTGGCCGAGCGAATCGCGCGCACCATCCTGGCCGAGTGCGGTGGACGCACGGTGCGGGTTCGCGTCGCCAAGCCCTGGGCGCCGATCCAGGGTACCGTCGCCGGCACCGTCGCCGTCGAGATCACGCGTGGGGCTGAGGACTGATCCCCCCTCGCCAGATTGACACGTTATCGCCCACTGCTATACTTGGCGCGCTTTGAGTGCCACCAGGAACGTTCCCATAGCGCGGTGACCTGTCGACCGCTTGAGCCTCCGGACGGGGCAAGCCCGCGCGCCACGAGTGACTCGGCAGTCCTGCCCGGCGCCCTT
The DNA here is from genome assembly GCA_016190465.1 of Chloroflexota bacterium. Lineage (GTDB taxonomy): Bacteria > Chloroflexota > UBA6077 > FW602-bin22 > JACPQP01 > JACPQP01. The sequence goes on along the minus strand of JACPQP010000567.1, from coordinate 2,289 downwards.
AACGCGGATCTTTACGAGATGGGAGCAGCAGCTTGGCAACGTCTCTTGCCTCCGCAACCGTGATCGCCCGCTGGCCAACCAGTCGCGTCCTCCGGGCGCTCGCGCTGGGCGCCACGCTCGCCGTCGTCGTCGCCGCGCTGGCGGTCCAACGTGAGCTCTTCGGCCCACGCTTGCTCGGCCAGACGCCTCGTCTCTGGGGCGCCGTCGCCGCCGCAGCCCTGGCGGTCTGGTGGCTGGCCGGGTGGGCGCTGCCCCGCGAGGCGGCGCCGCCGGAGGTCACCCTTCCGGCCCGCACCACGGTGCGGCGCCTCGCGTTTGGCGGACTTCTGGCCGGCTCCCTTGCCCTGCTCACCGCCGGGCTGGCGCTCCTGTACCTCGATCTGACCTCTCCGCTCGGCGCCAGGCTCTGGCTGCTCGGGCTGATCGGCCTGGTCGCCACTTTCGCCGCCCGAGAGGTACCCCGCCCCCGGTTGGTCCCGCGGCAACGGAGCACCGCCGACTGGCTCTGGCTGGCGCTGGCGGTGGCGACCGTCGCCGCGGCGTTCGCTCTCCGGCTGTACCGACTCGAGGCAATCCCCGCGAGCTTCAACAACGACGAGGGGGAGACCGCCGACTGGGGTCTGAACGTGCTGCACCAGACGCTGCTCTGGGGCCAGCACGTGGCCACCCCATCGTCGCCGTTCCACAGTGGCTGGGCAACAAACCCGCTCGGCGGCCACTACCTGCACGCAGTGGTGATGCAGGTCGCCGGCGAGACGATCTTCGGGATGCGGCTGACCTCGGCGATCAGTGGGGCCATCGGCGTCTGGCTGCTGTACCTGCTGCTGTGGGACTACGTCCGCCCCTGGGCAGCGGTCGGCGCGGCGTTGCTTATGGCGGTGAGCCACGTCCACCTCTTCTGGAGTCGCACCGGTCTCCTGCAATCGCTGATGACCGCGTTGGCCACGGCGATGCTCTGGCTCATGCTGCGGGGACTGCGCTCATCCGGCTATCTGTCATTCGTGCTGGCGGGCCTGCTGCTGGGAGCCACCCAGCACCTCTACCAGGGCGCGCGCTTTCTCGTGCCGGTCGTGGCGTTCTTCTTCCTGTACACAGCGGTCGCCGATCGACAGTTCGTCCGTCGCCGCTGGTCGCACGTCCTGGCGATGGCCACCTCCTCGGCGATCGTGTTCGCGCCGCTCGGCTTCTGGTATCTCGCTCATCCGGGCGAGCTGTTCACGCGGACCGCGGCAGTGTTCATCTTCTCCAACCCCGACTACCTCCGGGGGATGTATCCCGGCAAAGACACGCTGGGGGTCGTGATCGAGCAGCTTCGGAGGAGCATCGAGGGGTTAGCGTTCAGCGGGGATGGCAGCCTGGCCTTCTATCCACCGCGCGTGCCGCTGGTGGATCCGGTGGTGGGGGCGGTGCTGCTGGTGGGCATCCTCGGTTTCACGTTCAGTCTCCGGCGCCCCGAGCGCGTCCTCGTGGGACTCTGGGCCTGGCTCACCATCCTGATCGCCTGCACCTCGACGGTGGACCCGCCGCCGATGACCCGGCTGATCCTGATGGTCCCGGCGCTGTTCTTCGTCGTCGGCGTGGTGTTGGACCGCCTCGGGCGGCTGGCGGAGCAGGCCGCCGGGCGCCGCGGGCTGGTGGCGCTGGCGCTGCCGCTGGTCGTGGCGCTGGGCTACGCGGCCGTCTGGAACTACCACGTCTTTTTCGTGGCCTACCCGCGTGACTTCCCGACCGGCGTCTGGACTGCGGCGGGGAATCTGGCCCGGACGCTCGGCCCCTCCTCCAAGACCTACATGGTTGGTCCACCCGAGCTGTACTTCCTCAACTCGACGGTGCGGTTCCTGACTCGCGGGCTGGCGGGGGACGACCTGCCGGAGAAGGACATCCCGGTGCGAGAGCGGGGGTACCGCGACGGACTATTCATCGTCTCCCCCGCGCTCCCCAATGCGCTGGCCCGGCTGCGCGCTGCTTACCCCAACGGCCAGCTTCAGGAACATCGCGATAGCCGGGGCAACCTGCTCTTCACTGCCTACCGAGTCGACGCCGCCACCCTCAACGCGGCGGCGGGTCCGGATGCGCCCTACCGACAGTACGACCTGCGGTTTGGGATGAAAGGGAAGGGGTTCGGGCAGTTCGAGAACGGGCGGGCATTGGCCGTCGATGCGCAGGGACGCATCTACGTGGCGGATGTCGGCAACGGGCGGATCGACGTGTTCGACGCGATGGGACGACCGATAGCCACACTCGGCAAGCCTGGAACTGGCGATGGGGAGTTTCGGCAGGTGTGGGGCG
>JACPQP010000575.1 GCA_016190465.1 Chloroflexota bacterium | reverse complement strand
GTCCGCGAGTTGGTGGAGGCCGGGCACGAGCGCGCTCGCACGCTCCTCAGTACGCACCGGGCGGCGCTGGAGCAGATCGCCGAGCGGCTACTGGAGCGCGAGTCGCTTCAAGGCGAAGAGCTGGCCGAGTTGCTGAAGGCCGTAGCTGACGAGTCCGGGCGACCGGGTCCGGCGCTGAAGCTATCCGCGTAGGGACGCAGCCGAGACAATCCTAATCTTTGGCGGCCACCGGCGTGCTGACGGGCTGCACGCGGTCACCGGGCAGCGCAAACCGGTACCCGACGCCGGGCTCGGTCAGGATCCACTCTGGCTTGGAGGGGTCGCGCTCGATCTTCTGGCGGAGGTACCGCACGTAGACGCGCAGATACTCCGTCTCATCCCGGTACTCGCGTCCCCAGACCTTCGCCAGGAGGTCCTGATGCAGGACGACCCGGCCGGCGTTGGTGACCAACTCGTGGAGCAGCTTGTACTCGGTCGGGCTGAGCTTGATCTCCTTGCCGTGGACGACGATGCGTCGCTGGGCGAAGTTCATCGTGAAGTCGCCGGCCGAGAAGACCGGATCCATCTTCGGTGCTAGCGGCACCTTGGCCCGCCGGAGCACTGCCTTGATGCGGGCCATGAGCTCCGGCACCCCGAACGGCTTGGTCAGGTAATCGTCCGCCCCCAGCTCGAATCCCCGGACCTTCTCATGCTCGGCGCCCCTGGCGGTCAGGATGATGATCGGCACCGTCGAGAACTCCCGGAGGCGTCGGCAGACCTCGAAGCCATCCATTTTCGGCATCATGATGTCGAGCAGCACGAGGTCGGGCTCGTGCATCTCCGCCTCGTTGATGGCTCCCGGGCCATCCGCGGCGGTCAGCACGCGGTATCCGGCCGGCTCCAGGTTGCTGCGAACCAGCCGCAGAATGCGCGGCTCGTCGTCGACCACCAGAATCTTCTCCTTGGCCACAGTCTCTCACTCCTCCGCCCCATCATTCTCGAGCTGGATGGTCTCCCCTTCGTGGACCGGCAGGGTGAAGAAGAAGGTCGTCCCCGCGCCAGCCACGCTCTCGGCCCAGATCGCCCCGCCGTGTGCCTCGATGATGCCGCGACAGATCGCCAGCCCCAACCCGCTGCCGCCGGCCTTCCACGCCACATCCCCCTCCACCCGATAGAACCGCTCGAAGATGTGCGGAAGATGCTCGGCGGCGATGCCGATCCCCTCATCCTTCACGGCCACCAGGACCCGGGTCGGTCGCTGCTCCTGATCGAGGCCGGCAGGCTGGTACTGGTGATCACTGCCGACGACCGCCTGCGCGGTCACCCGAATCGCCCCACCATCGGGTGAGTACTTGATGGCATTGGTGAGGAGGTTGCGGAGCACCTGCTCCACGCGCTGCAGGTCGGCTTCGACGGCGGGGAGGTTCGCCGGAAAATGGCCGGAAATAGTGTGCTGCCGAGCCTGCGGCCTCAGCCGCTTGACCACGCGATGGCCGAGGCGGCCGAGCGAGACCGGTTGGCGCCGGATCCGGAGGATCCCGGCCTCGATCTCGGACATCTGCAGCAGGTCGTCGATCAGGGAGCGCAGCCGATCGCTCTCCTCGTCGATGATCTGCAAGAACTCCCGCGTCGTGTCCGCGTCCCAGGTCACGTCTTCCCGCAGCAGCGTGGTGGCGTACCCCTTGATGCTCGCCAACGGAGTTCGAAGCTCGTGCGAGACGGTCGAGAGCAGGTCTGACTTGAAGCGGTCCAACTGGCGCAGCGCGGCGACCTCCGCCGCCTCCCTCATCAACCGACCGTGCTCGATCGCCAGCGCGGCCTGCCGGGCCAGCGCCACAACCAACTCCTCGACCTCACGGCTCCGATAGCGGCGCGGCTCCTCGTGGCATACCTTCAGGATGCCGACGCTCTTCTCCTTGACCTCGAGCGGCACCAGCAGCGCCGAGCGAACCTCGGGAAGACAGTTGCTCCAGCGTCCGTCGAGCGCCAGATCGTCAATGCGCACGGTCCGTCCAACCTGGAGACCCCAACTGGCCACATCGTAACCGAGCTCCGACCGGCACGAGCGCGTCTCCTTGAGGTAGTTCCCGACTGACCGCGCGCCGTGGTCGCAGACCGCGACCGGCGTCAGCTCGGCGTCTGGTCCGGCGGTGAGGAAGACGACCGCGTGTGTATACTCGACCTCCTTGTTCACCGCGGCGAGCAGTTCCCCAGCGATCTGGGCCGGGTCGAGCATCCGCGCGGTGGCCAGCGCAAACTGCTGGAGCGCCTCGGACTGCGCCCGGAGTCGGGCGTTTTGCTTCTCCAGAACCTCGATACTGAGCTCGCCTCGCTGGATCTTGTCGCGCGTCGCCGCTTCCAGCAACTCGTACTCGTACCGCTGTCGGCCAAACTGCGCTGCCACCCGTCGCAGTTCGCGGCTCACCTCGCCCAGGTCGCGCGCAACCTCCAGCCGGATGGGCGCCTCGAAGTCGCCGAGCGCCAGATTGCGCGTGGCCCGCTCGAGCTGACGAAGGGCGCGCACCGTAGGCTCGGTCGCGATGCGCCCGACCAGCAACGCGACGGCCATCGCGACGACGGTGATGGCGATCGTCGGCTGCATCAACGTATCGTCGTGGGCGACGAACGACCAAACGAACACCAGCGGGGCCGCTGCCACCACCAGGAACGCCAGCGTCAGCCGGGCCGCGAAGGGCATTCCCGAACCCGAGGGATGGTCGACCGCTCCAGCTGGCGCGTGAACGGCATCGACCGGCCGTGCCGTGAGGGGCAATCCCGGTCCCGACGCGTGTGCAGTGCTCATCCGAGTTCTCAGTCATCAGTCGTCAGTTCTCAGTAGCTCCGAACCCCGGAACTAAGTAGGTATCAGGAAGTTTTTGATGGTTTTGGGGACACCCCAAACCCCGCCAGGACGGGCTCCGCCCTTCCTGGACCTTCCCGGGACGCAGGTGAACTTTCCGAGACCTACTTACTGGCAACTGAAAACTGACAACTCATATGGGTTCCGATCTAACTCCCTGCCCCTTTCTCAGTCGCCTGGTCCCGATGCGGGCCCGGTGCGGGAAGGGGGAGTCCGGTCCCCCCTCTCCGCGCCCGCTCCCATCAGGAACGAGAGGGGGAAAGCGGGTGAGGTCCGTCCAGTAGGCGCTGGGCGCGCGGCTGCCAGCCGAGGAGACGTTTTGCTTTGGAGAGGTTGTGTTCCTGCTCGCGCTCGTCGCCAGCGATGAAGATCGCGTCGAACCGCCCGTGGCCGATCTGGACCGCCTCGAGCGCGCCCAGGTACGCGTTGGCCAGGTCTTCCTCGTCGGTCACATAGAGCCGCTCGCCACCCGGGTGAACCCGTGGGTTGCGACGCTCGTCCAACCACTGCTCGCGCGTGCGCGGCCCGGTGATGCGCAGGGCGATGAGGTTCATGTCGAACCATTGGGCGAAGTACTGGCAGATGAGCTCGCCGAAGCCTTTCGTCAGACCGTAGACGCTTGGCGAGTCGAGGGGCGTCGCCTCCTCGGAGGAGTACCACTTCCGGGCCCGGAAGTGCACGCTCATCGTGCTGGTGTGGACGCCACGTTTGACCCCCAGGCCGTGCGCGGTGTAGAGCAACAGATGGAGGCCCAGGGCATTGACCTGGTAGTTGTCGAGAATGACGGGAAGCGACTGCTGGGTCGAGCTGCCGCCCTGCCCGCTCTTCATCACAAGATTGATGAAGCTGTCGACGCCGTCGAGCGCCCGGCGCAGTGCCTCCGCATCGGCGATGGATCCCTCGACGTACTCGATCCCCTCGTGCCGGGGCGGCCGAACGTCCAGGACGCGCACCTGATGCCGCTCCCGCAGGTACGGCGTGATGAACGACCCGACGTGACCGGAGCCGCCGACGAGCAGAACTCGCAATGGTCCCTCCTCCGTGCCATGATGCTACCAGGAGAACGTACTCCCGTCAAGCCACGTGCTCTATCTCTCGCAAGCCCGAGCAGACAATCGAGCGTTGCAGATTCCCGTGCGGTCGGCTATAATCACGCCACTCTGGCTGGCTGAGTAGATATGCTGTGGAAGTCATCGCCTCTCGCACGAGCGCCGGTGCACGTTGGCTCCGCGCACGTTGGCTCCGCGCCGGAGGGCGTCTCCAGCGTGGTGTCTTTGTGGCTGCACTGCTCGCCGCCCTCGCCGCGCTGACGGTGGCGCCGCTCCGCGGCCTGGCAGAGTCGGCGCTGGCCGCCGGCGAGGCCATCGCCGAGCGCATCGGCATCGACGTGATCCGTCCGCCCACCCCCGTTGACCGACCCGGCTTCCTGGTCCATAACGGGCTGATCGGCCTCAAACACAACGATGAGGTCAAGGGGATGCTCATCCTCTACCGATACAACTCCACCGTCGACGACTGGCAACCTTTCAACAGCATTGTTCCGCTGGCGAAGGTCGGCTGGTTCTCCAACAATGCGGAGTTCCAGCGCCCCGAGGTGACGGCGACGGTGCTCCAGGACGAGGTCGGCTATAAGCGTGTGCGCTACCACTTCAGCCCCTTCGCGAACGGGGCACACTTCTCACTCGACGCCGAGTTGCACGCGGACCTGCCGGAGGTGCGGATCTCGGTCGTGCCGGAGCCTGACTCTGGTCGCATCGCCGAGTTCAGCCTGCAAACGACGATTGGCTTCGTCGACACCGTGACCGAGATCGAGACGGCGAGCGCGACGTTCCGGGCCGCGGCGTATACCGTTCGCGACGGCTTCATGGTCGGCGGTCTCTGGCTCACCCTGCGACCGAGCGGGAAGCAGGCCCTGCTCCGGGGGCGAGAGCTCACCCAGTACATCGCCGTCGAACGCACGCTGAGCGGCGATGACCGGCTGGAGGTCGAAGTGCGTCGAACGCCGTGGCTGAGAGGGCTACCCGATCCGGGCGAGAACTGGTTTGAGCTGGTCCGTTTGATCCGCCGGCCGTTCACCGCCGATAAGCGGGTGTGGCGCTTTGGGCTGCTGACGTCTCCCTCTCCGTAGCTGGGCATTGGCACGGATCCCGCACCACATGCTATAGTGGGCGAACGGCTCGCGCCGCTGCCGGTGAGGGAGGCCGACGCGTCGCGGACGAGAATTGCCGATTGGGGAGGTCTTGTTGGAAATACCGGGATTGAACCTGCGGGATGTGATTCTCGCGGTCGGCTACGTCGGGCTGTTCGCGATCGTCTTCGCGGAGTCTGGCCTGCTGGTCGGCTTCTTCCTGCCGGGCGACAGCCTGCTGTTCACGGCGGGCTTCCTCGCCTCCCAGGGCTTCTTCGACATCTGGACACTCATGCCGTTGCTCGTCGTCGGGGCGATCGCCGGAGATCAGGTCGGCTACGCGTTCGGCCTCCGCGTCGGGCCCCGGCTGTTCCACCGCGAGGACTCGCTGTTCTTCCACAAGCGAAACCTGGAGCGCGCCCACGCCTTCTACGAGCGTCACGGCGGGAAGGCGATTGTGCTCGCGCGTTTTCTGCCGGTCGTCCGCACCTTCGCGCCCATCGTCGCGGGGATGGGGCAGATGCGGTACCGCCGGTTCGTGTTCTTCAACGTCTGTGGCGGGGCGCTGTGGACGATCGGCATGCTCAACGCCGGTCGCCTCTTCGGCAGCCTCCTTCCTGCCGACGACGTTGACCGCTACCTGCTGCCGATCATCGCGCTCATCATCCTCGTCTCGGTCCTGCCGAGCGCGCTCCACGTCTACCGCGACAATCGTTCCGACATCCACTCGTGGCTCCGCAAGCGGTTGGGCATCGCGCAGACGTAAGCCGGATTGCAGTCTAGTGAATGGTCCTTCCGCCGTCGAGGATGATGGTCTGGCCGACGACGAAGTCACTCTCCAGCAGGTAGACCGCCGTCGTCGCGACATCCTCGGGCGTCGCGACTCGACCGAGCGGTGTCTGGCGCAGGGCCGCTTCCTTGAACTCGGTGCGCCCGTCGATCCACCGCGTCTCCACAACCCCGGGCGCGATGGCGTTGACCCGAACCTGATGCTGGGTGTACCCGCGGTCCAGCGCCTTGGTCAGGGTGACCACCGCGCCTTTCGAGACGGCGTAGGGGATCGAGCTGCCGATGCCCGAGAATGCCGCCGTCGACGCGATGTTGACGATGGCGCCGAGTCGCCGCGGGGCCATGTGCTGGAGTGCCGCCCGGCAGGCGTAGAACGTTCCCATCAGGTTCACCTGAAGAATGCCCTGCCAGACATCGTCGGTCAACCCGTCCAGTTCGGCATAGCTCACGTACCGGGTGGTGCCCGCCGAGCAGACCAGCCCGTGGAGTCCCCCGAGCTCGGCGACGACTCGATCGACCATCGCCCGGACCGATCGATCGTCGGCAACATCGCACTGGATGGCCAGCGCGCGCACACCTTCTGCCTCGGCCAGTGCCCGCGTTTCCTCGGCCTCGGTCCGCGACGCCCGATAGTTTATCGCCACGGTGGCGCCTCGTCGGGCGACCGCCAGTGCGGTGGCCCGGCCGATGCCGGTGGCGCCACCCGTGATGAGAACGACCTTGCCGGAAAGGTCCACTGCTCACCTCAAGAGTCGGTATTATCTGCCGTCATCGGTGTTCATCTGCGGTTTCTGTCGTCGTCTCCAGAAGCCCGAGCGCGGCCACGCGCCGCGCGACGAGAGCCTCCTCCTCAGCGGAGACGGTGCGCAGCGGAGCGCAGACCCGGGACGTCGACAGAACGCCGAGTGCCTTGAGCGCAGCTTTCATCGACGAGAACAAGGCCGCGGTCGCCGAGCCCTTGATGCCCGTGCTGATCCCCATCGCCTCGACCACTCGTTCTTGCCAGGCGCCGGCCTCGGCCCATTCACCGCGAGCGGCCGCTTCGTAGCACCGGACGCAGAGCGTCGGGGCGACGTTGGCGAAGCTGGGGATGGCGCCGTGGCCACCGATCAGGACCCCCGCGTCGATCAGATACCGCGTGCCGAGGAAACCGCGGAGCCGCATACCACGCTCCCGGGCGCCGGTCATCACCTGGCGAAACCAGTCCAGGTCATTCTGGCTGTCCTTGAGGCCGACGATCAGCCTCTCCTCCGCCAGCCGAAGCACCGTCGGAACTTCAAACTTCACCTTGACGGTCTGCGGGATGTTGTAGACCATGAGCGGCAGATCGACGCGGTCGCGGATGGCCCGGAAGTGGTCCACCAGCTCGTCCTGACTGTTCGAGTAGTAGTAGGGCGGTGTCAAGGCGATGGCGTCAGCGCCGGCGCGCCTCGCCCCCCCGGCATTGCGGATCGCCAACCGGGTGCTCGCATCGCCGATTCCGGCGACGACGGGCACCCGTCCGGCGGCGGCCTCCACCGTCGTCCGGACCACCGACTCGCGCTCGGCCTGGTCGAACGACGGGAACTCGCCGGTCGTTCCCATTACCCAGATGCCGTGAACGCCACCGGCGATGACGTAGTCGACGAGCCGACGGAGCGACGCGTGGTCGACGGTCTCGTCGTCGTTGAGCGGCGTGAGGATCGGGGGAAGGATGCCGTGCAGTTGCGCAAGGTCAGCCATGAGCGCCTCCTGGTCCAGATAGTTCCCGTCTATGTAGGTATCAGAAAGTTTTTGATGGTTTTGGGGACACCCCAAACCCCCGCCAGGACGGGCTGCGGCCCTTCCTGGACCTTCCCGGAGCCGTTAAGGGACTTTCCGCAACCCACTTAGGCAGCCGGAGCCGGGTTGCCGGCGAGCCTGCCCACGCGGTATGCCCGCACGCGCTCCATCACGCCGTTCAGCTCCCGGACCGTCACGCCCTGGGGCACGTAGGCAGTGTACTTGACGCCACCCGGTAGCGTTCGGTCGGCAAGACCGGTGACCAGATCCTTCAAGGTGCAGCCGATCGTCAGGGGCGTGTCGTGGGTGACGGCCCGGAACTCGATCCGTCGGTCGAAGTACGGCACACAGTTCGGGTCGTCGTAGAGTGACAGGTAGGTGAGGCGCTTCAATCGACCGGCGATGGGCACGATGTGCTGCCCCAGGCCGTGGATGTGCATCATCCCGCCGCCGAAGTGGTCGACGATCCGCTGCTTGAACTCGAGGCCGATCTCGGCGAAGACCCGCGGCGAGCAGAGCGAGTAGGCGTCGGTGTCGAGCCAGGGCACCGCGTGAATCGGCGCGGTGTCGGCGAAGAGCTTGTGCCCGAGGATCCGCTCGTTGTGCGGCCGGACGATCGATTGCTTGAGCTCCAGGAGCCGGGCGCCGGTCCGGTATCCGAGCTCGTAGAGGTCGCGCAGTTGCGGCGGCCGATCGCCCAGGTCGAAGAACGCCTGGGTGGTGCCGCGCATCGAGACGACGAAGTTGGCGCCCTCGTAGACGAGGAACGGCCGGATGACGAACGGCTTGCTCGCGTGCTCGACGAAATAGCGCACGCAGCCGAGGACCCGCTGCAGCCAGACGTTGCGCTCGCTCTCGTCCAGGGCAAGCCCGTCGAGCTGGACCCAATCGGTGACGACCGGATCGTTGAAGGTCATGGTGTGGGTGGCGCTGCTGGCGACGTGGAGCCTGCCACCAAGCATGGCCCCGACGACGCCGCAGTTGAACTGGAACTCTGGGACAGCCACCTTGATTCCCAGCGAGTCGTCCCAGATCTCGTCATCGGGTGTGGGCGCCGGGCCGATGCCGGCTTCGAGGTCCCGCAACAACCGGGGGATATCTTCGAAGAGCGGCGGGCACCCCTCGGCGATCCGTTGGTCGTCGAGCACTTCCTCTGGTAGCTCGTTGGATCGTCTGGCGCCCGGCGCGCTGAACTCGACCAGGATCTGGTCGCTCATCTGGCGCTGCCAGAAGGCCAGCAATCGCTCTCTAGCCAGCCGAGTGCGTTCGCTGATCGTGTCGGAACGGGTTTCCATCGTGCCCTCCATTACGGCCCACGTGGCCCACATGCAGTGGCCCGGACAAGCCGAGCGTATCTGCCGCCCGGGCGGGTCCACCCAACCCGCCGTCCCTCTCTGTCGGCCCGGCACCCAACCTCTGCCACCTGGCACCCGATCCCTGACACCCGATTGTCAGGGCGCGAGGCTGGCCGCCGGTGGCTGATCCGGCACGACGCCGAAGCTCATCAGCATCACGTAAAGCAGAGGGCGCCACCTTGAGAAATCCTCGGGCGTCGCCCCCTGGACGAACACGTGGTACTGGCGCCGGCCGCAATACACCAGCCGCGACCGCCGCTGCCGGGTTGTCTCCCCCTCGCGGAAGGTGCACTGGGCCTCCAGGACGAGCGAGCGGCCAGTCGGCCAGTGGAGCAGCCACGCCACCTGGCCATCTGGCAGGGATTGCAGGCCCTGCCGGAAGCCTGCCTCCAGGTCGGGCAGATCTTCGCCGGTCACTTCGATTCCGAGGTCTGTGGCCTCCACGGCGAAGCCGGTCGACCAGTCATCGGGCCGCGGCGCGTAGAGCACACCCTCCCGCCCATCGGCGAAAGCAAGGCGCCGCCAGCCGTCCGGGTAGAGGAACTGGTAGCCCCATCGAGCATCCTGATGCCAGGAGAAAGTGGTGGCTGCCACGAGCTCTTCGCCGGTCACGGTCATCGTGCCCCCTTCCTCACCCCCTGTTCCTCACCCCCTGCCGCCGTTCCTGAGCCTGGTCCCGCGCTGCGGGAGAGAGGGGTACAGCCCTCACCCCGGCCCCCTCCCCCAATACTGGGGGAGGGGGTGGAGCCGCGCCGCTCCCCTTCCCCCAGGATTGGGGGAAGGGGCCGGGGGATGAGGGCCGTTCCCGCGCCCCGGGCCAGGAGCTTGTCATGTTTTACACCACGAGCGCCCAAAGCTGCAAGAGGCCCGGCGAGGATTTTGATTGGGTTTCGTTGACACGCTGGCCCCCAAAGGATAGCATATCGGTGTTCATCTGCGGTTCCCGACTCCTCCGGAGGACGCTCTGGCCGGCGAAAGCGAGGCAGCGATGGCGGACACCTCTGAGCGCACCCTGGCCGCGGACGCGATGGCCGTATTGCCGCACGTGCCCCAGCCGCTGACGGAGCGGCGCGAGTTGGCGCGGCACCTGGCCGGCATCGTCGGCGAGTCGAACGTGCTCTGGGAAGACTACGACCTCATGCTCTATGAGTACGATGGGTCCATCGACCGGAGCCTGCCCGACGCCGTCGTCTTCCCGACCTCCGCCGAGCAGGTGGTCGGGCTCGTTCGCCACTGCGCGCGCGAGCACATCCCCTTCACCGCCCGCGGGGCCGGCACCGGCCTGAGCGGCGGCTGCATCCCGGTCGAGGGCGGGATCCTCATCACCTTCGCCAAGCTCAACCGAACCCTGGAGATCGACCCCGAGGATCTGCGCGCGGTCGTCGAGCCGGGCGTCGTCAACCTCCACCTGACCAACGCCGTGGCGCACCTGGGGCTCCAGTTCGTGCCCGACCCGTCCAGTCAGAAGGCGTGCACCATCGGCGGGAACGTGGGGGAGAACTCCGGCGGCCCCCACACCCTCCTGTATGGCGTGACCACCAACCACGTCCTGGGGCTGGAGGTGGTGCTGCCCGACGGCGAGACCATCCACACCGGCGGCAAGGCGCTCGACACGCCAGGGTACGACCTCACCGGGCTGCTCGTCGGGTCGGAGGGAACGTTTGGCGTCGTCACCAACGCGATCGTCCGGCTCACCCCGGTGGCCGAGGCCGTGCGGACGGTCCTCGGCGTTTTCGAGAACGTCGCCGATGCCAGCGCGGCTTGCTCCGGCATCATCGCGGCTGGCATCGTGCCGGCAGCGCTGGAGATGATGGACCAACTGTCGCTCCAGGCGATCGAGGATTACGTCCACGCTGGCTATCCGAGGGACGCAGGCGCCGTGCTGCTGATCGAGGTCGAGTCGCTGGCCGAGGCGATGGACGAGCTGGCGGCGGCGATCACCGACGTGTGCAATGCCCATCACGCCCGGGAGGTGCGCATCGCCCGGTCGGCGAAAGAGCGAAACCTCCTCTGGGCCGGCCGGAAAGGGGCGTTCGGCGCCGTCGGCCGCATCACCCCGGACTTCTACGTGATGGATGGCTGCGTGCCGCGCAATCGCCTGCCGGAGGTGCTCGCGAAGATCGAAGCGGTCAGCCAGCGGTGTGGACTGCGCATCTGCAACGTCTTCCACGCGGGCGATGGGAACCTGCACCCCCTGATCCTTTTCGACAGCGAGGTCCCCGGCCAGGAAGACCTGGTCCGCGAGGCCGGAGCCGAGATCCTGCGGATCTGCACCGAGGCCGGCGGGTCGCTGACCGGCGAGCACGGCGTCGGGGTCGAGAAGAAAGAGCTGATGGGCCTGATGTTCTCCGAGAGCGACCTCGACGTGATGAGGCGGGTCAAGCGCGTCTTCGATCCCGACAACATCGCCAATCCGGGGAAGATCTTCCCGACGCCCGGCCGCTGCGTGAAGCCGCGGCCGGGGCGCCACGCCGCGGTTGGCTGGTAGAGACACTCCCCTCTCCCTCTGGGAGAGGGGGCAGGGGGTGAGGGCCGTGGAATCGCGACGAACGGAACCCCGCGATGCGCTCTTCGAGCGGATTCCGGTCCCCTGGGAGCGCACCGACGAGAGCACGGGTGTCGACATCGACGGAGAGCGGCCGGCGGTGATCTGTGCACCGGGGACAGTCGAGGAGGCCGCGGCGGCGCTGCGCTGGGCTGATCAGGCTGGCCTGGCGGTGGCGCCGCTTGGCGGCGGCAGCCGCCTCGATCTCGGCAACCGGCCGCGTCGCCTGGACCTCGGACTGACGACCCGAGGGATCAGCCGGGTCCTGGAGTACGAGCCGGCCAACCTCACCGTCACCGTCGAGACCGGCAGCTCGCTGGCGCACCTCCAGGCAGTGCTGGGCGAGCACGGTCAGTTCCTGCCGCTGGACCTCCCACATGCCGACCGCACGACGATCGGCGGCATGCTCGCCGCGAACGCCAGCGGGCCATCTCGGCTCGGCTACGGCTCGGCCCGCGACCTGGTTGTCGGAATGACGGTGATCCTCGCCGATGGCCGGATCACGCGCTCTGGCGGCAAGGTCGTCAAGAACGTGGCCGGCTACGACCTGAACAAGCTCTACATCGGCTCGCTGGGCACCCTCGGGGTGATCGCCGAGGCCACGTTCAAGGTGACGCCGCGGCCGGCCCGCGCGGAGACGGTCATTGCCCGCTTTGCCGATGCCGCGGCCGCCGGCGCCGTGGTGCAGCGCATCCTGCACTCGTCACTGGCGCCGGTGGCGGTTGAGCTGCTGGACGCGGAGGGCTCGCGGGCGGTGGCCACGGCGTCGGGAGTCGACCTACCGGCGGTGGAAGAGCGCGAGGTGCTCCTCGCGGTGCTGGCGGCCGGGCCCGAGGGGGCGGTGAAGCGCCAGGTGCGCGATCTGCTGGACTCTGTGCGGCAGGGTGATGGCGCCTGCGACAGGGCGACCGACGGCGACGGGGCGACGGGGCGATGGGGCGGCCTGTGGAACGCCATCCGTGAGCTCACCGGGGCGTCCGACTCGGCACTTCGGCTGAAGATCGCGGTGCCAATCGCGCGGGTCCCCGACGTGTTCGCGGCGCTGGCTCGGGTTCCTCCTCTCCCTCTGGGAGAGGGTCGGGGTGAGGGGCGTCCGCGGGTGGTTGCCCACGCCGGCTCCGGCATCGTCTACGCGTCGTGGGCGGCCGACGGCGACGGGGCGAACCCCGCCCCAGACCCCAAATCTGCAATCTGCAATCTGCAATCTGCAATCCCCGTCGCCCCGTCGCAGGCTCCGGCCGCGGCGATCGGCGTCTGCACCACACTCGTCGCGGACCTCCGTCGGCTGGTGCGAGGCGCCGGGAGCGTCGTCGTCGAGCGCGCTCCCCTGGCGCTCAAGGGCCAGCTCGACGTCTGGGGCTACGACGGCGACGCGCTGGCCGTGATGCGGCGGATCAAGCAGCACTTCGACCCCAACGCCACGCTCAATCCCGGACGGTTTGTCGATGGAATCTAAGCCACGCCTCAACTTCGTCGACCGGCGGCTGATTCGCCAGTGCATCCATTGTGGCCTGTGCCTGCCGACCTGTCCCACCTACCAGGTGCTCGGCTCGGAGCTGGACTCGCCGCGTGGCCGCATCTATCAGATGAAGGCGCTGGCCGATGGGCGGATCTCGCCCGACGACGAGAACCTTCGGCGGCACATCGACCTCTGCCTGGACTGTCGGGCCTGTGAGACGGCCTGCCCGTCGGGCGTGAACTACGGCCAGTTGCTCGAGCACACCCGCGAGCTCATCCGGCCTGGCCGAAACAGCAAGAACAGCAAAACAGAAACGGTGGCGCGCGAACTGGTCCTGAACCGCACGTTCACCTCTGGTCCCCTGCTCGACGCCGCCGGCCTGGCGCTCCGCACTTACCAGAAGACCGGCTTGCAGCGGGTGATTCGGCAGACTGGGCTGCTCAAGCGGGTCTCGCCCCGGTTGGGCGAGCTGGAGCAGATGCTTCCCGAGATGCAGGGAGGGGTCGGGCGGTCATCGGTGCCGCGATTCGTCCGGGCGCGGGGCAAGCGGCGCTATCGCGTGGCCTTCCTCTCCGGCTGCGTCGCCGCCCAGATCTTCGGCGGGACGAATCAGGCGACCGTGCGAGTGCTGGTCGCCAATGGCTGCGACGTGATCACTCCCGACGGCCAGGGCTGCTGCGGCGCCCTGCACGTCCACACCGGCGACCGGAAGACCGCCCGGGACCTGGCCCGGCGGAATATCGCCGTGTTCGAGGAGGCGGGCGCTGACTATTCCATCGTCAACGCCGCCGGCTGCGGCTCGACGTTGAAGGAGTATGGCCTCCTCCTGGCCGACGAGCCGGAGTGGGCCGAGCGCGCCGGCGAGTTCAGCGGGCGCGTCCGGGACGTCACCGAGTTCCTCGCCTCCATCGACCTGGTCCCGCCGACCGGCGAGCTGCACAAGCGGGTGACGTACCAGGACGCCTGCCACCTGGCACACGGGCAACGCATCCGCGAGCAGCCACGCCAGCTCCTGCGCCAGATCCCCGGGCTCGAGCTGGTCGAGATGGCCGGGTCGGACACCTGCTGCGGCAGCGCCGGCATCTACAACGTCGTCAACCACGACGTCTCAATGCAGATCCTCGAGCGGAAGATCGAGAGCGTCCTGGCCACGAAAGCCGACATCCTCGCCGCTGCCAACCCGGGCTGCATCATTCAGTTGATGCACGGCTTGCGGAAGCGCGGGGTGGCGATGGAGGTCGCCCACCCGATCGACCTGCTCGACCGGGCGTATCACCTGACGTGAAGGCACAGGAGCGCGGAGAATAGCGCGGAGAATGGATCAGGCGCGGCGCCGACGTGCCGCTTCTCGGCAACAACTCGTCCAGCCAACTGCACGCTACGGAAAGCGCGCCATCCCGCGCTGGCGGCGCAGGAGATCTTTGGCTTCGTCGCCAATGCCACATCCAGCGCAGTCACAGTAGGTCGAATAGAGCACCTTGTCAATCAGGTGTAACCGGAGATCGCTCGGTGGCACTCGACCGGTGTACTGCTGACGCTTCTCGAGCAGCGACTGAAATCGCCGCAGGAACAGGAGCTGGAGCGGCGTCAGCGGGCGCCGGGCTTGGAGAGCTGGGCCAGAGCCGGTCCGGTTGGCGGATTCCAACGGCTGCATCGTCACACCCCCACCTTCCTGTTCGTGATGCTGACCGCAACCCGTGATAGTGGTCACTAAGGCAAAAACCTTGCCAGCCCTGGCCGGTCGCTCCACCTCAGGCATCGAGCGGCCAGGCGCCCAGAACCCGGACGAAGAGACACTCGCCGGCCAGCTCCTCCAGGGACTGGGCAACCGGCTCGTCTTCGGGATGGCCAAGCATCTCCACGAAGAAGACGTAGTCCCACAGGCGCCGCCGCGATGGCCGCGACTCGATTCGCGTCAGGTTGACCTGATGGCGAGCGAAGGCGCTGAGCGCATCGTGGAGCGCCCCGGTGCGGTCTCGGATCGAGAAGACGATCGAGGTCTTGTCCCGCCCGCTTCGCTGGCTGCGCCGCGGCCCGATCACGAAGAAGCGGGTGACGTTGTTGGCCAGATCCTCGATCCGGGACACGCGAACCGGCACCCCGTAGGCCGTGGCCGCGGCCGAGCTCCCGATCGCCGCGGAGTCTGGCGACGTGGCCATCTGGACCGCCAGCGCGGTGCTGGCCACCTCGATCCGCTGCGCGCGGGACAGGTTGTCGTTGAGCCAGCGGCGACACTGGGCGAACGCCTGCGGATGCGAGTAGACCCGGACGATCTCGTCGAGCTCGCCGTGCGAGAGAAGCTGGTGTGAGACGGACAGTCCGATCTCGGCGCAGATCTGGAGGTCCGAGTCGAGGAACAGGTCGAGGGTATTGGCCACCGCGCCCCCGGTCGAGTTCTCCACCGGCACAACGCCGTAGTCGACGGTGCACTTCTGCGTCTCCTGGAAGATGTCGGCGATCGTGTTGCAGGGGACGAAATCGGCCGAGGAGCCGAAACGACGCTGGGCTGCCTCGTGGCTGAAAGTGCCAATCGGCCCCAGGTAGGCGACGCGAACGGGTCGCTGAAGCACGCGCGACGCCGACAGGATCTCCGTGTAGATGGAGCGCAGCGCCTGGTTCGGCAGCGGCCCAGCGTTCGCCGCCTCCACGTTGGCGAGCACGGTCGCCTCGCGCTCCGGGTGGTACACCTGGAGGTCGGTCACGGTCTTGAGGCGACCAATCGCGATCGATAACCGAGCGCGCTGGCTCAAGTGCGCCACGATCTGCCGATCGACCTCATCGATCTCGCGTCGGTAATCATCGATTCTCTCCACTTCGGCCGACTGCCGAGGTGCCGTCTGTTGCTCGTCGAACGCCACACGTCCCCCCGTTTTCTTCACAGTTGAACGGCACACCAGCGCCGGTGCGCTGGCGCTCGCTCGCCGCGAGCATTCTACCGCATCGGCCCCCTCTACGCCAGCGACGCTGCAACGCGGGAAGGCCTGCTGCCTGGCCTGCTCACCCCAGCTTCTTGACCGCGTTGACCAGCCCCATGATGTAGCCGGTCGCGTAGGCGCGTCCCCGGTGGCCCCAGGGCGTGTCGTCGACCATACGGGGCACGTGGTCGTCGATCAGGAAGCCGGTGAAGCCCACGCGCTTGAGCGTGCGGATCGCCTCCACGACGTCGACGTTTCCCTCGCCGAGGAAGCACTCCTGGAACCTGGGCACCATGCCCTGGACGTCCCGGAAGTGGATATAGAAGATCTTGCCCCGGCTGGCGAAGTACTCGATCGCGTCGATCACCCCGGGCCCCATCTCCGACCAGCAGCCCATGCAGAAGTCCAGACCGCTGTTCGGGCTAGGCACCAGCTCCATCGCCCGGCGAAACCCCTCGAAGTCGCGGAAGATGCGCGCGATGCCCCCCAGCGACTCTACCGGCGGATCGTCGGGGTGAAGGGCCAGCTTCACCCCCGCCTCTTCGGCGACCGGAACGACCGCCCGGATGAAGTACTCGTAGTTCGCCCACATCTCCTCCGCGGTGAATACTCGACCGTGGGTGAGTGGCGCGTTCTTCGCCAGCTCCATGTCGAACGAGGTCACCGAAGCGCCGCCGCGGCCGGGCGTTGTCCGCGAGGTGCGCCAGACCGAGTTGGGTATCCAGTGATAGCCCAGGATAGGGATGCCTGCTCGCCCGATGTTGCGGATCGTCTCCTGGTAGTTCTCGATCTGCTCGTCGCGACCGGGCAGACCGAGCATCGCCTTGTCGTAGAAACTGATCGGCACGTTCTCGATCGCCTCAAGGCGCAACCCGTAGTCGGCCGCGTGCATCCGGAGTCGCAGCAGGTCCATGAACTCCCAGCGCTTCTCGCCGGGAAGCTTCGGCGTGTTGACCTGCACCCCCTCCACGCCGAGCTGCTGCGCGAACCGCAGTATCCCTTCGTCCAGCTCCCGCAACTGTCCAATAGCAACGCGCATAGTTCCTCCTCTACGAAGTGCTGAGTGCTGAGTGCAGCCGAGTCATCAGTAGTCAGTAGCCACTGCTCAGCAGCCCCGGACTACTGAGAACTGACAACTGATAACGGAATTCAGTACTCATCGCTCGGATAGGGTATGCCGTTATCCGGGGCGACGTTGGCGACGATCTCCGCGTGGCGGCCCCGGACGGAGAGCGCTCGGTCGAGCGCCTCGTCGAACGAGCGGGTGACGAACGCGAACCCCATCGCCTGCCCCTCCTCGGGCGTCAGGCCTTCGGTGACCAGGTAGCAGGGCGTGCGCTCGAGGCAGCTCCGGTGGGACCAGACCATCGTCGTCGTGCGCGGCTCCCCCAGTCGCCGCGTGAGGATCCGGCTCAGCTCTTCGAGCGAGAGCTTCATCAGCTCCTCTTTGCAGATCTGGTCCCGCTTGCGCCAGTGGGCCGCGACACCGGGGTCGACCTCGCCGCTCTCCCGGTTCCACTGCTCGGTGACGTAGATCGTCTCGTGGAGGGTCTCGGCGACCGGACGCGGCGGCGCGGAGGTGTGGTCGCGGGCCGAGACGACCGCGATCATGACGCCACCCGGCTTCACTATCCGCGTGCCGCACTCGAGGCCCATGTAGAGCGCGCCGAGCAGCTCGCGGCCATTGGCCGGGGCCAACACGTAGACGTCGCACGGATCACAGGCCGTCAGGACGTGCTGCTTGACGTAGTCGACCGCCACCGGCCACTCCTCGCGGAAGTAGCCGGCGAAGACCGTGTCTGCCGTGAAGTCGATCTTGAACCGGAAGCCGACCAGGTCCGCCGTGTCCATCACGTCCTCTCGCTGCGGGTTGCCCGGCCACCAGCAGCTCAGCGAGCGAGCGGAGGTCATCATTCGGGTGTGGTTGTGGCGGATCGTGTCGCGGCCGGAGATGCCGGGCAGGATGATTCCGGCGCCACCCTGGAAGCCGAAGAGGCTGGGGCCACAGCCGCCGACGCCGAGGATGAAGTCGGACTCGGCGGCATGCCGGTTGATCCAGACGGGCGTGCCGGCCCGCGTGGCGCCAGAGAACCTCAAGGAGGTCTCGTCGGTCGGATCGTGCTCGTGGTAGGTGACCCGGCCGAGCAGCTCATCGCCCAGCTTCTGCTTCGCGCGATGGTGGCCGTGGAGGCCGGCCGCGTGGATCAGCGTGATGTCGCGATCCGGAATGCCGCACCGGTTCAGATGGTCGAGGAGGGCGTGACCGACACCGCTGGTGTTGAAGAGCTGGTCATGGACGTCGGTGATGAGCACGCTCACCCGCATACCGGGTCGGACGAGGTCGCGCAGGGGTGGCGAGCCGATCGGGTGCTCGATGGCGTGGAGCACCCGATCGACGGGCTCGCCGAGCCGGGGTGTGTCACGTCGCCAGACCACCTGGCGCAGGTTCGTCGCGGGCAGGTCGATCACCAGTGGGCCACTCGGCCACTGAAGAGTCCAGGTTGCCACGGGCTGCTCCTTCATTCTCAGTCCTCAGTACTCAGTCCTCAGCACTCAGTCCTCAGCACTTCGTAACTATTCGTCTTCGTCCACCAACTCCGCTTCGATGCGCGTTTTCATCCCGGCCAGCGCATCCTCGGCCACCCGCCGGAACTGGCCCCGCAGCGCCCAGCCAAAGAGCCAGTAGATGCCACTGAGGGTGTACTCGTCGTCGTGGGTCATCAGCGTCGTGCCATCGGCGGTCTCCTCGAGCGTGATGGTTGTCCGCACGCGCACCGGGCCTGGCGTCTCGACGACCTCATCCTCGATCCGGTCGGGCGGGAACAGGGAGTAGCGACGAACCTGGCGATGGAGCTTGCCATTCGCCTCGAACTCGTTTTCGCAGAGGACGACGTTCCCGGTGCGCTGGAGGACCCGCTGCGCCTTGAGGTGCGACGACGTGCGCAGCTTGGACGCGCTGCCGTAGTCAGTGAGGATCTCGAACACCAGGTCACGCGGTCCGTCGATCACCACGGATGTCTGAATACCCATTCCGACACCTTTATCTCACGGGATTTGCAGCCCTATTATAGTGGGGGGAGCGCGGGATCACCACCCCGTTGTACGTGGCGCACAAGGAAATGCCCCTGAATTTCCAACATCCAGCCCATAGTATCCTCCCCCCGCGACAGGTAGACTTCAGGCCGTAAGGGGTTCGAGTGGGCAGCAGGCCCGGATCGAATACCGCACAGGCCGCCGAGCAGGCGGACACTCAGGAGGATCACAATGGACATCACGGTCGTCATCGCCCTCGCGTCGTTCGTTGGACTGGTGCTCTCGTGGATCGTGCTGCCGGGCGGTGCCTCGGCACCCGCCGCCGAGCCACAGCCGATGACGTTGCGTGAGGCCCGGACCAGTTCGGCTGACGCGTAGCTCACGCTGCCGAGCGCTGTTGCGCCCGCTGGCCGATTCCTCGTCGTCATCTTTCCCTGGACTACAGGATTGAACCCGACCCGGTTTCCGACGGGTCGGGTTCTTCGTTGAGGCGGTCTCTCCTCCCTCTTCATCCCGCATGCCAGCATTTGGGCGCGACGCACAAGACAGGTCAGCAAACTTTGCGGCAGCGCGCCCGTTGCGGACGTGATCGGCCAACCGTAGACTACCGGTTGAGTATGCATGCCCGGGCGGTGCGGCCCGGTCCAGTGTCGGACGACAGTTCCTTGTGCAGGACGACGAAGGGAGTCGGGCGCCCTGCTGGCTGAAGTCTCCTACCTGATCTAAGCAGGTCTCGGAAAGGTCACCTGCGTCCCGGGAAGGTCCAGGAAGGGCGGAGCCCGTCCTGGCGGGGTTTGGGGTGTCCCCAAAACCATCGCAAGCTTCCTGATAC
>JACPQP010000574.1 GCA_016190465.1 Chloroflexota bacterium | reverse complement strand
GCCCTCATCCCCCAACCCCTTCCCCCAATACTGGGGGAAGGGGGGAGGTCCGGGGCGCGGCCGGACCCCCTCTCCCAGTATTGGGAGAGGGGGCAGGGGGTGAGGGCCATCCCCCCGACGCGGAAAGGGGGTAGAGGGCTGGTTCGACAACCGCCCGACGGTGGGGCGAACCTTGTGTTCGCCCGTGCCCCCTGGAGATCATGGCCCAGGAGATCATGGCCCAATGGAGGTACGGAGCACGTGAGTGAAGGGCTACTGGCCGGACGCGTGGCGCTGGTGACCGGAGGATCGCGCGGCATCGGGGCGGCCATCTGCCGGCGCCTGGCCGAGCACGGCGCAGCGGTCGTCGTCAACTATCGGAGCAACCACGCGGCGGCCGAAGACGTGGCCGCCAGGATCGAGACCGCGGGCGGCCGCGTCCTGCTGGCGCCAGCGGACGTGACGGACGAGGCCGCAGTGCAGGCGATGGTCGCCCGCACGGAGCGCGAGTTGGGGCCCATCGACATCCTGGTCAACAACGCCTTTCCCGGCTACAAGGGTGGGGCGATCGACGAGCTCCCCTGGGAGGCCTACCAGTGGTTCTTCGACCAAATGGTGCAAGCGGCCTACCACACCATCCGGGCGGTTCTCCCCGGGATGAAGGAGCGGCGCTGGGGCCGCATCGTCAACTTCGGCACCACGGCGACGTATGAGGCGGTCAACCACCACACGCCCTACACGACGTCAAAGGGAGCGCTCGTGGCCCTGACGCACGGTCTGGCGCGAGACCTCGGGCCTTTCAACATCTGCGTCAACATGGTCTCCCCGTCAGTCGTGTACCGTGGTCCGGAGCCGGCGCCACCCGACTGGGGGCGGGAGCGCGCGCGGGGGACGGCCTTCGGCCGCAACCCGACTGCCTGGGAGGTGGCCGGCGCGGTGGTCTTCCTGGCAAGTCCACTGGCCGACGCGATCACCGGCCTTCAGCTTCCGGTCTGCTGCGGCCTCCTCACGCACATGGGCTGAGTACATAGCCATACGGAATCAGCAGTCAACTGTCAATCGGAGCTGTCCGATTGCTTGGGTGCCAGGTGTCAGTTGTCGGCGGTCGGGAGCCGGGGGCAGAACCCTGGACCCCCGACACCTAGCACCCGACCCCCGACACCTCATCGCAAAGAACGCGAAGCGCGCCCGGGGCGCCAAACAGACGGAGGAGCTTTCTTGGGGACGATTGGCTACGCGGCGATGTTCGAGCAGTTTCATCCGACCGATCTGCTGCGCTGGTCGCAACTGGCGGAGGATCTCGGCTTCGGGTCGGTGATGGCGTCCGACCACTTTCACCCCTGGGTCCCGAGCCAGGGGCAGAGCGGGTTCGTCTGGGCGTGGATGGGCGCGCTCGGCGCCGCTACCCGGTCGATCCGCTTCGGTCCGGGCGTCACGCCGCCGGGCTTTCGCTACCATCCGGCCATCATCGCCCAGGCGGCGGCGACGCTGGCAGCGATGTTTCCGGGCCGCTTCTGGCTCGGGCTTGGCGCCGGCGAGGCGCTCAACGAGCACATCGTTGGCTTACCGTGGCCAGAGGTGCCGACCCGGCTGGAGATCCTCGCCGAGTCGATTGACGTGATCCAGAAGCTGTTCACCGGCAAGGTGGTCCGCTATCGCGGCGCGCACGTGCAACTGGAGAGCGCGCGCCTGTACACCCTGCCGGAGGCGCCGCCGCCGATCTACGTCGCCACCTCGGGGCCGATCATGGCCGAGCGGACCGGGAAGCTGGTGGATGGGATCATCACGGTCGGCGCGCCGGACCAGAAGCTGCGGATGCTGCTCGGCCGCTTCGCGCGCGGCGCGCAGGCCGCCGAGAAAGACCCGTCGCGCATGCCGAAGATCATTCAACTGCACGTGTCCTGGGCGGAGAGTGCGGCCGAAGCGACCGACCAGGCGATGCGAGAGTGGCCGAACGGGGGTATGCGGTTCCCGAAGCAGGACATCCGCAACCCGGAGGATCTCGAGGCGATGGCCGCGCTCGTGCGTCCCGACGACTTCACGGGCCGGGTGCTGATCTCGCCCGACCTTGCCGAGCACGCGGCGCACGTGCAGCACGTCATCGATCTGGACTTCACCGAGGTGTACATCCACCAGGTGGGCCGCAACCAGGAGGCGTTCCTGCGCGCCTATGCCCGCGAAGTGCTGCCCGCGCTCCGCTGGCCAGAACGGACCACCGTGTGAGGGATGAGAAGATGGAAAACGTGACTCGCCAAACCGCCCGGGGGGGCGCACTCTTCGTCGCGCTCGGCGCCGCGCTCTGGGGAACGGACGCGGTCTTGCGCGTGCCGCTCGTCGGCGTGATGGGCGCCTCCGCCATTGTCCTGGCAGAACACCTGATCCTGCTGCTGTACGCCGTCCCCGCCGTGGCGCTCGGCTGGTCGGCCCTGCGTCGACTGAAGGGTTTGCAGTGGGGGGCGCTGGTTCTGATCGCCTGGGGGGGCTCGGGCCTGGCGACGGTGCTGTTCACCGCCGCATTTGCCACCGGGAACCCCACGACGGTGATCCTGCTCCAAAAGGCCCAGCCGCTCTTTGCCATCACCCTCGCCCGGTTGCTGCTCCGGGAGCAGTTCGGCCGGATGTACTGGCCCCTGTTTGCGGTGGCGATGGTCGGCGCCTACCTGGTCTCGTTCGAGTCGCTGGCGCCGTTCTGGCTGCTTCCCACGGCGAAGGTCCAGACGGCGGCGCTGGCGCTGGGCGCGGCCCTGCTCTGGGGCAGCTCAACCGTGTTCGGGCGATTCATCCTGTCCGAGGTGCCCTTCCCAACGGTCACCGGCGCCCGCTTTCTCCTGGCAACGCCGTTTCTCGCCGCGCTGGCGACGACCCAGGGACGGCTCGGCGATCTGAGCATCGGCTTCACCGCCACGCCGGCGAACCTGGTGCTGCTGGCTGCGGGCCCGGGGCTGATCTCCCTTCTCCTCTACTATCGAGGTCTCAGCACCACTCGTGCGTCGGTGGCGACGCTGGCCGAGCTTGCGTTCCCCGCCACGGCGGTGATCCTCAACTGGGCTGTGCTCAACCGCCCGGTCGCGGCGGGACAGATCGCCGGCTTCTGTCTGCTCTGGGCCGCCATCGTCGCGCTCGACCGAGTCGCGACGACGCCGCAGCCCCGGCTTCGCCAGGCGGCAGCCGGCTGACCGCTGGAACCACGGATGGGGTGTCGGGGCTTGCCCTCATCCCCCGGCCGCCGTTCCTGAGCCCGAGCCCCCGATGCTGGGGGAAGGGGAGCAGCACGGCTCCGCTCCCTCTCCCCGTGGGACCGGGTCACGGGCGGCCACAGGGGGCCGCCCCTACAGGAACGCAGGCAGGAGGTGAGGGCCTCACGGTGCTGGCCACCCCGGCCTCACGGGATGACCGTGGATGCCCGGTTGTTCGGGTCGGTCGGATCAAAAGAGTAGCCGTTCCTGACGATGCCGGTGATGGTGATGGCCAACGTCTGACCGGATGTGCCCTTGAAGGTGCCCGACGAGAGCCGGACCTGCCCTTGAGGGTTTGTCGTCCCCTGGACTGTCGAGAGGGGGTTGCCGTTCAGGGCCCAACTGGCGTTCACAGCCGCGTCCCTCACCGCCTGCGCGCTGCCGTCGACCACGCTCACCGTCGCCTGCCCCTCGTAGCTCCGGTCCCGGGCGGCGCCCTTAGCCTGAACCGACAGCTCGATGCCGCGGACCCGCACGACCTGCACCACTGTCGGCGTGGGAGTCACGGTGGAAGTCGCCGTCGCGGTGAGGGTCGGCGCTGTCGTGGCCGTGGGCGTATCTGTGG
The DNA here is from genome assembly GCA_016190465.1 of Chloroflexota bacterium. GTDB lineage: Bacteria > Chloroflexota > UBA6077 > FW602-bin22 > JACPQP01 > JACPQP01. Next base: position 8,779 of record JACPQP010000574.1, on the reverse strand, counting down.
GCACGCTCGTCGGCGTGGGGGTGAAGGTCGGGACCGCCGTGTCCGTTGGCGTGGTGGTCGGGATGCTCGTCGGAACCGGCGACTCCGTCGGCGTGTCGGTCGGCACGGCTGTCTCGGATGGCGTGTCAGTGGGCGTCGGGGTACCGGTCGGCGTGGCCGTGGGAGTCGTCGTCTCGGTCGGCACCGCCGTGGGCGTCGTCGCCTCGATTGGCGTGCCGGTCGAAACCGCCGTCTCGGTGAACGTGGGGGTGGGAGTTGCGGTGCTCGTCGGCGTGCTCGTCGGGGCCGCCGGGTTGGTCGGAGCCGCGGTGGGCGTCGCCGTGTCGGTCGGCACGCTGCTCGGCGTGCTTGTCGGGGAAGGCGTGTCGGTGGCCGTGCTTCTCGCCACCGGCGTGCTCGTCTCAGTTGGCGTTGCGGTCGGCGTCGCCGGCTCGGTTGGCGTGCTGGTCGGCGTGGCGGTAAGGGCCGGCGTAGTGGTCGGGGCGGTCGTTGCCGTGCCGGTCGGCGTCGGGGTAGCGGTAGTCGTGGGCGTACCACTCGGGGTCGCCGTCGCGGTTGGAGTGGGCGAGGTCGTCGGCGTCGGGGTCGTGGTCGCCGTGGGCGTGGCTGTTGGGGATGCAAGCTGGGCCGATCCGAAGCCAACGGCGTCCACGTAGGCCACGCCGGTCCAGTTCACCCCACTCTGTTGCGCCGCGAATTGCACGCCGAAGGTTTTGAGCGGTGTCGCAGCGGTCGTCGGCACGGTGTAGCGGAGCTCGGTCCAGATGCCCGGTTGCAGGGAGGTGAACGGGCCGGCGTCGAACCACCGCCAGGTGTTGTCCTGGACGAAGACCTTGGCCCCCAGTCCGCCGGCCGCCGACGACGGAACCAGTACGCGGGCAACGATGGTCTCGCCGGGCAACAGGGTCGTCGGCGCCGAGACGTAGCCCCAGCCGGACTGGTTGCTCCGGGCATTGGAGAGCGCTGCCTCGAGCGAGCGAGTCCCGCTGTAGGCGAACGCGGCGCTGTTCCTGACCATCGTCATCGCCGCGCCACCGGCTTTCCAGCCCTGGGTCGTGCCGTCCTCGAAGTCGTACATAATCGGCGCCGCGCTCCCTGTGGGCGTCGGAGTCGCCGTGACCGTGGCAGCGGTTGTCGGCGTGGCGGTGGGAGTCGGGGGAGACCCGATGTCCAGCACCGTGACGGTGTTCGCGCCGCTGTTGGCGACGTAGAGCTGGGCGTTGGCGGTATCCACGGCCAGATCACGGGGGTTGCTCCCGGTGGGGAAGGTCTCGACGAAGGCGAGCGTCGCGCCGTCGAAGGCCGTCCCATCGTCGCCCGAGAAGTTGCTGACGTACACGCGATTGTTGCGGGGGTCGAGGCCCACGAACTTGGGCCGCGAGCCGACCGCGACTGTCCCGACAACCGTATCGGTCCGACCGTCGATAACCGACACGTTGTTGCTGTCGGTGTTGACGACGTAGATGCAGTTCAGGCCGGCGCTGACCGCCACATCGTGAGGCGTCAGCCCGACGCCGACGGTTCGAAGCACCGTGTCGGTCGTCGTATCGACAACGGTCACGGTGTTGTCGGCATAGTTCGCGACGTAGAGCTTGTTGGTGAGCGGATTGAGCCCTGCCCCGTACGGAGCCCGGCCGACGCCAAGCGTCTTCACGACCTGGTTGCGCGAGACGTCGACCACGCTGACGTCGTTGCTGCCCCAGTTGTTCACGTAGAGCCTCTGGGTGTTCGGGTTGTAGGCCAGGCCGTGCGGGTTGATGCCGGCACCGATCGTCGCCACGACCGCCCTGGCGCCCGCGTCGACGATGGAGACGGTGTCGGAGTCGCGGTTGCTCACGTAGACGAGCGACGCGTCGGGACGGGCGAGCAGGTACTGGGGGTTCTGACCAACGCCGACGGTGGCGCGCACTCGGTTCCGCGTGGCGTCGACGATCGAAACGTTCTGACTCCAACTGTTGGCGACGTAGACTTCCTTGCCATCCCCGCTGACGGAGATGCCAAAGGGGCCATTGCCCACGGCGATGGTGGTGAGCAGAGCTGCTGAACGTGCCACCGTCCCGCCGGCGAAAGGGACGACCGCGACGACGGCTATCAACCCGATGATGCCGACGAGCCGGCACCCGGAGGGCAAGGCGGCGGCGAGGCGGGCGAGACTCATGGTCACTCGTCTCCCATCGCCAGCGCGAAGACCGCGGCCTCGGCGGCGTTGCTCGTCCAGACGCGGAGGCGGGCCTGGGTGAGCGCCGGCGGCACCGGCCAGGTCAACGTGTAGCGCCGCTCATCGCCGGCGATCAGCGGCGTGGCAAGAGATGGCGAGGCGCCAGGCTCGCCCAGCGGCTGGCCGGTGGCATCGGTCAGCTCGATGTGGATCTCCTGCTGAGGCAGAACCGGACCGGGACGCTGGCTCTGGATCGTGGAATCGACGACGATTTGTCGCCCGCCCGCATCCGCTATCACGCTTCTGACGCCGTGGACAGTGAATTCGGCCAGACCAGGGAACACCGCGGTGCGGCGAATGACGTCGCGGGCAGGCGGCGCCGTCTTGACTCTCGGCGCCACAACGTAGTGGACGACGATCTCCTGCCCCCGGCCAGCCAGGTTCCCCGCTGCTGTGGCGGACTGCTCGGACCGAGGTCTGGGAACCAGCCCGGAGGCCAGGAGGAGCACGAGCAGACCAATGACGATGGCCCAGACAAGCGTGGGCACGCGGAGCCGTCGGTTGGCCAAGTGACCACCTCTAAGGAGTCGTCAGTGATCAGTGGTCAGTCGTCAGGAGCGCCAGGCAGCCATCGGACAGCCTCCGACTGACGGCTGACTGCTGACCGCGTGTTGCTACGCACTCAGGGGAGCCGGGGATCGGGTGCCAGGAGTCAGGTGTCGGCGGTCCCGAGACCTGGCACCTGACCCCTGGCACGCAACGGCGAGGATCCCTCGCGTACAACCGTGATACTATGAGTGTAGACGGCGGAGATGGCCGGGCGGTGAACCGGAAGATGACAGCAGTGTCACGTTTGGCTATCTGGCTAAAGGAGGGGGGCTCGTGACGGTCGCTCGTCGCGAGCCCAGCGGAAGAGACGCGGGGAGCTACGCGACCTGGAAGCGAATGTGGTGTTCGTCGGACCGCTTGTAGGTGATGTCGTGATCGGCTTCTTTCGCGGCGACCGTCAAGCGACGCTTGACGGTGGGCTTCTTCTCGCCCGGATCGAGTCTGACCTCGCCCCAATCGCCACTCTTCAGCGAGGACAAGAACTCACGGTAGCTGGAGAGATCAACCCGCGCCTTTCGCTGCGCGTATTGCGCCGCCTCCTCGGGCGGAACACGACGGAAGCTCACCATTACTCCTGCTCCTTGTCACCTTGTCAATAGAGAATCTATCGGCGACACCACCGGCGGACATCGCGTGACCCGGTATTGATCGCACTCTTCCCACCATTATATCGCGAAACTCCGGCGATGCAACTCTATCTGCACGCGATTTGCCCGCTATGCTGTCTTTTGACACCTCTCCGCGCATGCGCTAGACTGATGCATGTTCAGCGATCCGCCGCTGGCGCCGACCGTCAGCGGTGATCGCTGATCCAAAAGGTGCCCTTCTGGATGGGCTGGATGGGCTGGATGGGCGAGAGTTGCCGTTGGTGAGTGCGGAGGTTCCATTCTGATGAGTGACCACACTGTTCGAGTTGAACGCGATTCGATGGGTGAGCTGCCTGTTCCTGCCACGGCGTACTACGGTGCTCAGACACGTCGTGCCGCGCTGAACTTTCCCATTAGCGGCCTGCGTTTTCCGCGGAGCTTCATCCGAGCGCTTGGCCAGATCAAGCTGGGGGCCGCCGAGGTCAACCGCGAGCTTGGGCTCCTTGATCCACGGCTGGCCGGCGCGATCATTCAGGCTGCCCAGGAAGTCGTCGACGGTAAGCTGGACGATCACTTCGTGGTGGACATCTTCCAGACTGGGTCCGGCACGTCGACCAACATGAACGCCAACGAGGTCATCGCCAATCGGGCAATCGAGCTGCTCGGTGGGACGATTGGCTCGCGCAAGCCAGTGCATCCGAACGACCACGTCAACCTGGGCCAGTCGTCGAACGACGTCATCCCGACCGCGATCCAGCTCGCGGCGCTGGCCGAGATCCACGGCGCGCTGATCCCTGCTCTGGAACGGCTCGAGCAGGCAATGCGACAGAAGGCGTCGGAGTTCTGGCCGGTGATCAAGACGGGGCGAACGCACCTCCAGGACGCGACCCCGATCCGGCTGGGTCAGGAGTTTCTCGGCCACGCCGGCCAGGCGGAGCGAGCCGTCCGACGCCTCCGGTTCGCCGAATCAGAGCTGGGCGAGGTGCCCCTCGGAGGAACTGCCGTTGGTACCGGGGTGAACACGCACCCGGAGTTTGCCCGCCGGGTCTGCGAGCGGCTGAGCGCCATGGACGGCCTCGCGGTCCGTGAAACGACCAACCACTTCCAGGCGCAAAGCACGCTCGACGCCCTCGTCGTTGCCAGCGGCGTCGTCAACGCCGTCGCCACCAGCTTGCTGAAGATCGCCAACGACCTACGCTGGCTGGGGTCGGGCCCGCGGGCGGGCATCGGCGAGATCACGCTACCCGAGGTTCAGCCCGGCAGCTCGATCATGCCCGGCAAGGTGAACCCGGTCATTCCTGAGGCTTTGGCGATGGTGTGCGCGCAGGTGACCGGCAACCACGTGACGGTGACGATCGCGGGCCAGGCCGGCAGCAACTTCGAGCTGAATGTGATGATGCCGGTAGCGACGCGGAACATCCTGGAGGCGGTGACCTTCCTGGCCAGGGCGACCGACAACTTCGTGACACAGTGCGTCGTCGGGATCCGGGCGACCGAGCGTGGTCCGGAGATGGTCGAGAAGGGCCTGATGCTCGCGACCGCGCTGGCGCCTGTGGTGGGGTACGACACGGCGGCGGCGATCGCCAAGGAGGCGCATCGCACCGGACGGACAATCCGTGAGGTCGCCCGCGAGCGGACGAACCTCGGCGCGGCGCAACTCGACGAGATCCTCCGCCCGGAGCGGATGACCGAGCCTGGACTGACCGGCATCGCGGCGGGGGGCTAGGAACGTACCGATCAGCAAGAACACCTCTTACATCGCTCTTATGCGCTGGGGGTTGACAGCCTGTCAAGCCATGCGTATAATGGCCGCAAAGTGAATAGGCCGAATCTCCGAAGCGGAGAGCGGGGGACCCACTCAGCGGGGTGAATTCTGGAGTCGTCCAGATAGGCTATCTCTTTCAGGCCGAACCCGACAGCTAACCCCGCAGGCATTTGAAAGAGGGACGCGCATGTTAACGAGGCCAGAGGGTGCGCGCACCCTCTGGCCTTTTCCTCTTCCGGCGGACGGCCAGGATCGCTGATCCCTCTGTTGATCCGGCGTTGGCGCTGATCATCGCCCTCGGCGGCCACGGGATTCCAAGCCATCCCATACGTCGCGTGAGTAAGGGCGTGAGAGCTCGTGAGGTGGCCAGTTCCTCCCCACAGGTCACGGGCAGACGGTGACAATGTCAGACTCCGCGTGAGGCTTGGCGCAGTGGGCAACCGGCTGCACACTGCGCCAAGCAGCACCTCCTCGCTTTTCCCATCCGCTTTTCCCATTGAGCTGTCCTTGTCCGACAAGCGATAATCCCCGATGAGGCGCATAGTGGAAGCTTCACTCAGCAACCTCATCCTGACGCCCAGTAGCATCGCGGCGATCGAGGCTCGCATTGGCCAACTGGTTGGCGAGGCCGGCGCGCAGTATGCGTTGCTCACGGACACCAGTGGTCAGCTCATTTGCCGCCAGGGAGAGCCGAGCGGGCTGGACGTCGTTGCGTTTGGTGCCCTCCTGGCCGCCAACTTCGCGGCGTCACGCCAGATCGCGCGCATGCTACACGAATACCGGTTTCGAATGACGCTCCAGCAGGGAGAGCGGTCGAACGTCCTGACGACGTTGGTTGGAGAACGGTGTGTGCTCTCGGTCGGCTTCACCGCCGGCACGCAACTGGGGTTGGTGAAGTACCTCACGGCTCAGGCGTCGGCCGACCTGGCACGATCCATCGCTGAAGGTGATGAAGTGGGAGCGGAGACGGCAATGCCACTCGCGGACTTCCAGGCGACCGCGATCCGGACGATTGAAGCGCTCTTTCGCGAGGCGGGCTCGAGCGAGCCCGACGAGCTATGGCGCTCATAAACGTCGCGGCCGGCGAGGTTCACTGCAAGATCGTCTACTACGGCCCCGGTTTTGGCGGCAAGACGAGCAATCTCACCCACGTCCACAGTCACGCTCCGGCGTTTGCTACGGGCGAACTCGTGACGATCGCGACGGAGACGGAGCGGACACTCTTCTTCGACTTCTTGCCCCTGGACCTGGGCACGGTCGAGGGCTACCGGGTGCGCTTCCACCTGTTTACCGTTCCGGGGCAGCCACTTTACGAGCGCACGCGCGTGACCGTTCTCAATGGCGCGGATGGGGTCGTGTTCGTCGCCGATTCTCAGCGAAGCCGCTTCAAGGCGACGCTCCAGAGCTTCCAGGAGCTCTCCCGGATCCTGGCCGCGCAAGGGAAGTCGCTCACCACGATGCCCCTCGTGTTCCAGTACAACAAGCGGGACGCGCCCGACGCCGTTCCGGTGCCCATCCTCGAAGCACGCCTCAACCACGTGGGAGCCCCGAGCTTCACGGCCGTGGCAACCACCGGTGTCGGCGTATTCCCGACACTACGGGCGATCAGCAAGCTCATCATTGGCAAGCTCTGAGCGGGTGTTGATCTGAATCCTCCGCCCTGTCTTCCTGCCGTGACCTCTCTGGCACACCGCTTGCACCGCGCTCACCCGACCCCAGCGCCGGTGTCGGGCGCTGGGCGTCGGGTGTCAGGGCTCGGCTGTCGGGGATTGGGGCTGGGACTGGTACCGACGCCTGGCACCTGACCCCCAGCACTCGACGGAGGAGGTCAGCGCATGGCGACCACGCGAGCCGACGCCGACATCAGGCAAGACGTGCTCGAGGCGCTCACCTGCGACATCCGGGTCGACGCGAGCAACGTCGACGCCGAGGTCGTCGGCGGGGTTGTCCATCTGCGGGGCACGGTCCCGAGCTACTTCGAGAAGCGGACGGCCGCCGACATCGTGAACCGGATCAAAGGGGTGGTCGACGTGGTCAACGAGCTGCGGGTGCAGCCAGTCACCCCGCGGCGCGACGAAGACATCACCATCGACGTACGCGCCGCGCTCAAGCGCGACGTGTGGGTCGACGAGGACAAAGTCGAGGTCAAGACCGTCGGCGGGGTAGTCTATCTCTCGGGCACGGTCGAATCGTACACCGAGAAGTCCTACGCCGAGGCGGATGCCTGGTCAGTGGTGGGCGTGATCGACGTCGTCAACAACATCGTCATCGCGCCGAAGCCCACGCGGACCGACGAGGAGATCGCGGCCGAGGTGCGAAATGACCTCGCCCGAAACATCCGGATCGACCCAACGCGAATCCAGGTATCGGTGATGAACGGGACTGTCTACCTGCGCGGAACCGTCTCCACCATCGAGCAGAAGTGGCTCGCCGATGAGGTCGCCTGGTGGACGGCGGGGGTTCGCAACGTCGTCAACGAGCTCCAGGTGCAGCCCGCCCCCGACGTAGGTCGCTGAAAGTTCGCGATGGTCTCGGGAAGGTCCAGGAAGGGCCGCAGCCCGTCCTGGCGGGGTTCGGGGTGTCCCCAAAACCATCAAAAACTTCCTGATACCTACTTAGCGAGCGACGGGGAGACGGGCGAGTGGTGCGGAGCGGAAACCGCAGATAGACGCAGATGCACGTAGATAGTTGACTGCTTATCTGTGTTTATCTGCGTTCATCTGCGGTTATCGTTCGTGCCTGGCGCACGGGGGCTTTCAACGGATTTCAGGAGCGGATTGAACGGGTTACCGAGTGGCCAATCCGTTCAATCGACAGATCGACTGAACGGAGGCCAGACGATGGCACTGGAAGAACGGCTCCCCGACGAGCAGATCGCCGCCTACGTCCGAGACACGCTGGCGTGGGACACTCGTCTGGATGCGACCCACGTCGAGGTTACGGTCGACGACGGCAAAGTCACCCTGACCGGCCTGGTCCGCCAGGCCTCGGAGAAACTCGCGGCCTCGGAGGATGCCTGGCGCATCAAGGGGGTCCGGGCCGTCCACAACCGGATCGCCGTCTCCCCCCTCAGCGCCCGGACCGAGGCCGACATCAGCGCGGACGTGGTCAACGCGCTGCGCGGGGATCCCCGGGTCGACGACAAGGGCATCGTGGTGAGCGTCGCCGGCGGCGTCGTCACGCTGTCTGGAGTCGTCGCGAGTCAGTCCGAACGGCGGGCGGCCATCGACGATGCCTGGCACACTGTCGGCGTCGTCGACGTGGTCGACCAACTGGCCGTCTCTCCCCAGCGTCGGCGGCCGGACACGGAGATCGCCGCCGACGTGCGCGCGGCGCTCAGCCGTGACGCGCGCATCACCGATGCCACGCGCATCAGCGCGCGGGTGCACAACGGCGTCGTGCGCCTGTACGGGGGAGTCGATCGCCCTGCCGAGCGACAAGCCGCCGAGGAAGATGCCCGGTTCACCGCCGGCGTCGTGGAGGTCCTCAACGAGCTCGCGATCGCCGCCTGAGGCAGTGAGCTCGCGCAGGGTGAGTACGTAGCCATAGGTAATCAGCAGTCAGTCGGAGGCCCGGGGCTGCGGAGCTGAAACCGCAGATAGCCGCAGATGAACGCAGCCCTCACCCCCTACCCCTCTCCCAGTGGGAGAGGGGTAGGGG